>JAKALH010000347.1 GCA_021813225.1 Chloroflexota bacterium | reverse complement strand
CGATATGACATGCACCGGCCACACTCCATCTTCCTGACGCCTGAAGTGGATTTCGAGATCTACCTTCCGCCGCAACTGGATGGCAATCCATGACAAACCCCGTCGATTACGCCAGGGCGCAATATCGAGATAGCTGGTTGCATCACTACGCGATCGGCGATCCGTCATGGGATACATTCGTAAGAGAGCCGGGCAATCCCATCTACACCGGCAAAGGGCCATACGAATGGCCTGTTAACGGCTTCCTGTTCTGCGACCCGCCTTCCGGTCGATGGCTGGCTTACGTCGGCCTGTATCCGCGCGGTTACTGGCCCGCCGGTCCGTGTCTTGCGCTGCGCGAACGATCCGGCGGCGGTTGGGCAGAAGTCGGTCTTGCCGTGCAGGGGAACGCAGCTATGTTTGATGGAAACGGCGCTCTGGCTGGCGGAACGCCCGATGTCTCGGTCGTCTATGACGGCGGGCAGTATCACATGATCTACGACTGGGCCAGTGTTGATAACGCGCGCGGCGGATTGGCTTACGCGTGTGCGGAGCGCCCGGAAGGGCCATATCAGCGTTTTACACAGGCGGTTCACGCTGATACGGGCCAGACGCCCATTCTGGGTCAATATGTGCGCGCCTATGCCCCTACCCTGTTTCGCCGGAAAAACGACTGGCTGATCCTGCATGCCATGAGTACAGCCGGCAACGCAGGCGGAATGTGGGCGATGGCCTGCATAACTTCGCCTGATCCGCAAGGCCCATACACCAGTCCGGCACTGTTGCTCTACCCGCAGTCGGAGCGATATCTCCCGGCACTGTTGGAATACTACCCGGCTTTCCTGCACAATGGCTATGCCTATGCACCCGCCACATCGGTCGCCCGGAACCGCGATTTTCAATGTCTGTTCCGGGCCCCGCTGGAGTCCGCACACCTGGCGGATGCCTGGGAACTGTATCAGCATGGCTCATTGTGGCATTCGGAAAACCATCCAGCCGAAGCACAGGGCATCTGGGGGCAGACTTTTTCAGCGCAGGTGGACCGCAAAGGAGTCATGCGAGCTTACTTCACCAGCAAGACACGAGAAAATATCGGCACAGTTCATATAGCGCAGCGGCGGTGGGATCAGCCCTTTAAGGATGGATTCGCCCTGTCGGCGCCTGAAACTGACGCCTACGCCATACTGCGCCAGCACTGCCGCACTTTTCGCCTGCGTGCGTCCATACGCGCCTCCGGCAGCTGGTCCATCAGTTGGGGCTGCCAGGCTCCGCTTGGACCCGACCGCGCTGCCTCGGATGCCATCGCTCATCCGATCATGTCGCCTCACAAGATATCGTGGGAGCGGAACAGCGACATGTGGCGTTTATTGACCTATGACGATAACGGCGAAACAAGCCTGCAGAGTGGCTACTATGGCCCGCCAGCAGACGGTGTTGAGCACCTCGATATCACCCAGGACGACTTTGGTGCAGTGGTCGAACTCAATGGGCAGGTGGTCTGTGTCGCCGCCTATCCGGCTCAATGCGGCAGGATGCAGTTGATCGCCAGGCAGGGCGCCTATCTGTTTGTAGAGAAGTTCGAAGTCAGCAGCATGCCCGAACCGGCCACGGAGTTCTGGCTTGCGTCTGAGGCAATGGCCGGTGCGGCAGCAGATACCGCTGGTCGCGAATGGCAATCTGTCGAAGACAGCGTATTTCGCTATGGCTTCGGATACGCGAGTTGTATAACAGGCGCGCGCGCCAAGTGGAACTACTGCGGCGGATCGTTTCGCCTGTACTCGCCGCGCGGGCCGCAATACGGCAATGCCGATGTCCTGGTCGATGGCGCACTGATCGCACAGCTCAACCTGCATGCCGATGAACCGATGCGCTCATCCGCTGTATTGTCATACGAACTTAGCCGTGGTTTTCATACGGTTACCCTGGTGGCGCCGTATGGGCCTATCCCATGCGATTCACTCGAGGTTACCGTACCGTTGCCGGAATCCGATCGCGCTGCGGATTGATGGCCTTCAAGCCGCCTTCTGCTGCTGTGCATACACCTTGACGGCGTTGACGAACACATCAATTTCATCCGGCGTGTTATACGCCTGAACAGACAGGCGCGCCGATGGTCGTTCCCGCCACGGATGTATCGGTATCTCCATCCGATAGTGATCGAGCAGATATTTGCCGAAACCGCTCCAATCGACACGCGGCAGCGGCAGCGTTAACATCTGCGACCACCAGGCTGGCTGATAGTCTACCGGGCTGAGCGGTTGCAGGTCGAACGCTTCACAGATACGAGATTGCGCATCGGCAGCAAGCGCATGACAGCTTGCGCGAATCTGATCCCAGTGGTGTTCAGCCTGAAACCGGATTGCATCCGGTACTGCCAGGAATGCGGCATTATCGCGCGTGCCCTGATACTGCTGGATGTCGACAAAAGTGCGTGGATGGTCGGGTGTGCTGCGCCAGCCGTGACTGACGACCAGCGGCTCAAGCAGCGCCTGCGAATCGGCGCGCGCGTACAGAAAGCCTGCACCTTTGGGCGCGCACAGCCATTTATGCAGGTTGCCCACGTAGAAATCGGCGCCGATCTCGTCAAGTTGCAGCGGTATCTGGCCGGGAGCATGCGCGCCGTCAACCAGTGTGATGATGCCGGCCTGCCGCGCGCGGCGGCAGATTTCCTGAACGGGGAACGTCAGCGCGGTCGGCGACGCTATATGGCTGATCGAGATGACGCGAGTCTGCGGCGTCACCCCTTTCCAGAAGGTCTCAACAAATGCTTCCCGGGTGGTCACCGGTAACGGTATGGGCTGGTTGATATATTTGAATCCCAGTTTCTCCGACATGAAGTTCCAGTTGTTATTCACGGCGCCATACTCATGATCTGTTGTGAGAACCTCGTCGCCGGGTCCCAGTTTCAGGCTGCGAATCACAACGTTCATGCCGAAGGTGGCGTTTGTGACGAAGATCAGGTTATCGCCTCCTGTGCCCAGATATTGTCCCAGCTCAGCGCGCGCCTGCGCCAGCAGGTCATTAACGCGCCGCTGAATGAACTTGACCGGGTTACGCTCCATCTCGCGCTGCCAGCGTTGATAACTTTCGAAGACCGGGCGCGGCGTTGCACCAAAAGAACCGTGGTTGAAGAAGATGATATCCTGATCAAGGAGAAATAACTGCCGCAGTGAATTCATGTTCGACACGCTTGTTTCTATATTTGCTGAGGTGCGCTATTTTACGCTGATCTGTAAATCAGTGCTACAGCGATGCGAGTATAAACCGATTCGCGCTTCAGTGCGCCCGGATGCAGCGTGTCGTGTGGCGCTCAAATTCAGAGGAGGGGGAAGTCTTCATCGAGCAGAACCGGCCTGCCTTGCGCGATGGAGCGCTTGATGCCGGCTTCTACTTGCAGTTCCAGCAGGCCATACAGACCCGGCACGGGTGGATCCTGTTGCCGCCGGATCGAGTCGAGGTAGGCCTTCACAGATTTGACAAACGAGCTGTTGTACTGATCCCAGCGCGACCTGGCGCCGTAGATGTGATACCGCTCGACTTCCATACGCCGGTCATCCATCACTTCCAGATCGCCATCCAGGTCCTGCATGCGGACCCGGCCGCCCTCATAGTTGAGTGTCAATTCGAAAAGCGGATAATCCCATGCCAGGGTCGTGGTGCCGATCAATGTACCCGTGGCGCCGTCCCGGGTACAGAACGCTGCCGTAATATCCCTGGCGCGCAGGAAGGACACGCCGTGTTCGGTTGGCCCTTGCAACGCGCTGATCTGTTCAAGGGGTCCGGCGAAGTCGTGCACCAGGTCTATACAGTGACTCCAGCAGGCATAATGCACCAGCCCTGTAACATTCAGTACTTTTCCGAATTGCCGCTCAGCCACAATACGATGGGCAAGTTGAGTGTGTTCAAAGAACCGATAGTTGAAGACCATCGCCGTCTGGCAGCGTTGACCATTGGCACGCTGAAGGAGCCGTTTCGCGTCTTCGAAATCCTGTTCCGCGACATGCTCCTGGCCCAGGCGTGCCACAAGGGGTTTTTCGAAGAA
>JAKALH010000346.1 GCA_021813225.1 Chloroflexota bacterium | reverse complement strand
TCAACTGATTGCCGAAGGCCTGATGAAACGGCAGCGACCCTGCCGCGACCCGGTAGCGCACGCGCGCGCCCAGCACCAGGTCGGCGACGCCCTTACGGATGGGCAGCAGCAGCGCGGGAATCTCCACCGGCACAAAGCTGCCGTCGCCATCCATGAACACCAGCACATCGCCGTGCGCGGCCGCCGCGCCGGCGGCGCAGGCGTAACCGTAGCCGCGGCGCGGCTCTGCCACCACGCACGCCCCGCAGCGGCGCGCGGCGGGGGCGGTGCCGTCCGTCGAACCGTTATCGACGACGATCAACTCCTGCACCAGACCGTGGGGAAGCTCCGCCAGCAGAGGCGGCAGACAGTCTGCTTCGTTCAGTGCCGGAATGATCAGTGACACCAGCATTGGGTTTGACTCTGGCAACTATCGGCGCAAGAAAGGCGGCGTTTGATATGTCCCCACTGTGGCTGATTCTGGCTGCAGGCGATACAACTCGGCCACGTCTTCCGGATAATACCAGAGCAGCGCGAAGCGCGAAAAACCATTTATTCTTCTCCGCTTCCGCAGGGAATCCATGCCGATGCCTGCAATTGCCGCGGCGGAGCGATGTATCTCACTGGGTTCGCTACGCACTTTTGAGGGAACGACGACACACGACTGTCATTCCCCGCGGAAGCGGGGAATCCAGTTCCTGCCGCAACAGAAGCCGAGACAGGATTTAGAGCGTTGGGCGATTGCCTGTGTACCGCGCGCGCGGGCGAATCAACTGTCCTGTGCCGTATTGCTCGATGGCAAAGGCAATGTGCAGAGCGAGCGGACGGTGGACAAACCAGGGCGGTCCAAACGCATCGTGCGCCATAGCCCAGGCATATGCCGGATAATGCAGGCATGTTAATCCAACCCCCACAACCGGATGAATACGCAGCCTTTCACGCAGGCTACGTGGCGCGAGCGAGCAACGGCGATGTGATGCAGGAATTGCGCACACAGGTCGATGCGCTGCGGGAATTGCTGGCGGGCGTGACCGATGCGCAATCTCACGTGCGCCCGGCGCCGGCCGAATGGAGCATCAATGAGGTCGTCGGCCATATCGTCGATACCGAGCGCATCTTTGCGTACCGCACGCTGCGCATCGCGAGGGGCGACACGACGCCGTTGCCAGGCTTTGAACAGGACGACTACATCCTGCCCGGCCGGTTCAACGCGCGCATGCTGTCCAGTCTGCTCGACGAATTCGCGCGCGTGCGCGAGGCGACGCTCAGCCTGGTGGAGACGCTGGACGACGAGGCGCTCTCGCGCAGGGGCACAGCCTCGAACAACCCGGTGAGCGCCCGCGCGCTGGTGTTCATCACCGCCGGGCACGTGGCGCACCACACCGAGAGCCTGCGCACGGTGTACCTGGGGCGCTGATGGCTGGCTAAGCCTCGTGTGCAAGCGCAAGAATGCGCTTCCGGACATCGTCCGTGAGCCACATACCGGATATTTTCAGGAGGTCCACGTAAGGTGCGACCTGCTCTATCAATCCGTTGGATTTGGCTTCCAACAATACTTTTAGTGTGCCCCACACGGTCAAACCCGCAGCCTGCGCTGTTCGACGCGCCAGCATATCATCGAGCAGGATAATGCGTGCCGGGTTTTCCAGCCCTAATGCCATCGCCGCTCGTTCACCTGTGCCCAGGTCCAGCGATAGCCACTCAAATGGCGTGACACGGGGGTTCACCACTTGTATCCAATCGTAGTCGCCTGGGGTAGGGGTATCATGACCGGCTTTACGGCCTGCCGCCAGTTCGTCACAGACCGCTTGCGGCACCCAGATGTCGCTGAAAATCCTGGGTAGCCAATGCAGCGCATCGATACGATGTAGATAGAACAAAGGCGAGGTGTTGCTGATACAGTCAGGCATCCTGGTTTTCGAGATCGCTTAGTTCAGCGGCGAAGGGAAACACCTTGTATCGATCCAGCGCCTGTAAAAATTCGATACGTGACATGCCGGCCAACTCAGCCGCGCGACCGGATGATAACCGTCCGAGTTCGAACAGCTTGATCGCAGAAAGAATGCGCATTTCGCGGCCGAAGCTCACGCTGTCCGTTTTCTCAGCCAGCAAAACCGTTTCAGGCACATCGATCACAATCTGCCGCGTCGTCATGGTCTAAGCTCCGTAGCTGCCCGGGTAACCAGCTCGCATGACGCCAATTCTACCTGACGCAGCGCCAGCATCCGGATGTAAAATGTCGCCACAGGGTGGCTGAGTAAAAGGCGCGGCCATCGCACATGACTGGGCTGCGCTGCGACGCCGGGCGCGCGGAAGCGAGTCGATCGGTGTCATGATGCTCCGCCAGCACACGGCGGAGAGGGAGCTGTTCACATGAAGATTCCGAAATACTGGGCGAAGGGCGAGCAACCGGTGCAATCTCCCGACGGACGCAACTGGCATCTGGTGTGCTGGCAGTGGTCGGACGACAGCATCGGCGAGGCCCAGCAGCGCGCCGGCAGCCGCATCGCCGAAGTCGCACAGAACCTGCAGCTGCGCCCGTTCCTCGACCGCTATTCGTACGGCGACCGTCCGCTGCGCGAGGAGATCATCCAATCCGTCACCGATTCAGCGGGGCGCGAGGTTGGCGTGGTCACGCGCAATGCTTACGGCGCGCTGGTGCTGAACGCCGCCAACGCGATGTTCATCGACATCGACTTTCCCGATGGGCAGGACCCATCCGCAGGCGGCGGGGTACGGCGGCTGTTCGGCGCGGCCAAAACGCCGTCCCTGGAAGAGCGCTACACGCAGCAGGTGGTGGACTGGGCCGCGCAGCGCCCCGAACTGAGCCTGCGCATCTATCGCACCTTCGGCGGCCTGCGCTGCCTGGTCACCAGCCAGGTGTTCGATCCCACGCAGAGCGAATCGAGCGCCATCCTCGGCTCGCTGAACAGCGACCCCCTGTACGTGCGGCTGTGCCAGGTGCAGGAATGCTACCGCGCCCGTCTGACGGCGAAACCGTGGCGCTGCGGCGCCGGCCTGCCGCCATCGCGCTACCCGTGGGATAACGCCGCCGCCGAGATGCGCTACCGCCAGTGGCAGAGGGGCTATGAGGGCATGGCCGGCACACACGCCGCCTGCCGGCTGATCCGCCAGGTTGGGACGGGCGAAGTTCACCCGGACATCGCGCCAGTGCTGGCGCTGCACGACCAGATCGCCTGCGGCGCGCCCAACCGCGCGCTGGCCTGACCGCAGCGTCACCCTGCGTGCCGGTAGACCTGCCAGCCGAAATAGGTATCAAACGCTTCAGCGAGGATATCGGCCACATGGGAACCGCTCATCGCCACATGGTGCTCCAGGCCGTTTTTACAGATGTAGCGCATTAACTTCTGCAGGCCGGGTATTTCAACCACCGCGCGCGTGCCGAATGTATCCAGCGGGTCGAATGCCGTCGATGCAGTCGGCGTTGGCGCGGAACAGCGCCGCGCACTGCTTGGCGTGTTCCCACGTCTCCACTGCGCCGAGTTTGGCCGCCTGCTCATCCAGTATGACGGCGTCGATGCCCTGTTCCGCCAGCGCCGCCAGGATGTCGCGGCGGCTTGTGGAAATCAGGATATCCGGGAAGAAATCGCGGTTGCCGATGATCACGCCCAGTGTTGGTTTTGCCAGTGTCATGTTTACACTCCTGTTCTGGATTCTGCTGCTTTTCTGCAGTCCACCGGTCAGGTCGTCATGACCTGCCGGACAGCTTTGTGCCAGCCATCTCGCAGCGACTGCGGGTAAACTAAAGGGCGCGCAACGCCATGGCCATCATCACGGTCTCCGAACTGCACAAGCACTTCAAGGTGAACCTGCACCGGCGCGGGCTGGCCGGGACGCTGCGCGGGCTGGTGTCGCGCGAATACCGGCTGGTGAAAGCCGTCGATGGAATCAGCTTCGAAATTGCCCCCGGCGAACTGGTGGGATACCTGGGGCCGAACGGAGCCGGCAAATCCACCACCCTGAAGATGCTGACCGGCCTGCTCGTCCCCACAACCGAGGATGCCTCATCCTTCCGCGGTTTCTCGCGG
>JAKALH010000345.1 GCA_021813225.1 Chloroflexota bacterium | reverse complement strand
GCCCTTCGGTGGTGCCGGCGTACAGCACATGGGAATCGCTTTCTGCGATAGCCAGCGAGCGGATGCTGCCGCGCGCGCCGCTCAGCGCATCGCTGACAGGCTTCCAGGTATCGCCGCGGTCGGCGGTCTTGTATACGCGCTCCGAAGCGATATACAGGACGCCTTCATTCTGCGGGTCGACGACAAACGGCGCGTAGAACAGGAATCGGTCGTTGCTGCTCAGGCCGTCGGTGTGCTCGTACCAGCCGTCGTCGGCGCCGCCGGCGCCGCGGCCCTCGTTGCGGGCGAACCCGCCCTGCGGCCACGTGCTGTAGACAATATCCGTGTTGAACGGATCAATGGCCGTGTAGCCCATGTCGCCCTGCGACGCGCCCGGCCAGGTCTTGCCGCCGTCGGCAGTCAGCGCGATGGCGTTATCCTGCAGGCCGCCGACCATATAGGCCGGGTTCGTGGGATGCAGCGCCACGCCGATGAACAGCAGGGCATTGATGCCGCCGCTGAGGTGCTGCCAGGTCGGCGCGTCCTGCGTGGCGTCGCCGGTGCGGTAAATTCCGCCGTCGCTGCCCACCCACACCACGTTGTGGTCGCCGGGGTCGATGCGGAAGCCGTGCGCATCAGGGTGCATCCAACTGGATTTGGATTTGACCGGGTTCATATCCCGCCAGGTTTTGCCGCCGTCGGCGCTGCGCTGCATGATGGCGCTCCAGCCCTTGTTGACCTTGTCGATGACGAACGAGCCGCCCAGGTACATGATCTTCGCGTCGGTCGGGTCAATCGCCACGATGTTGTCGTAAGTGCACTGCATATTGTGCCCGCTGCCGGTGCAGTAGTCGCGCGCGCCGGGCAGGTATTCCCAGGTATCGCCGCCGTCGCTGCTGCGCATGGCGAATGACGCGGACGCTGTCGCGCCGCCGCTGGTCGTCGAGATGTACAGGCCGCCGCCCGCCAGCAGCGCTTTCGGGTTATTCGCCGCCACAGCGATGGCCAGCCCGGTCACAGCCGTTTCATCCGTGTAACGGCTGGTGAGGATGTTGGCTTTCTTCGCCTTCGCCCAGGCCTTGAGCGCGCTGCCGTAGTCCAGCTCGTCCCAGTTCCGCCCGCCGTCACTGCTGCGCAGGATGGCGGATCCGATGCAACGGTATGAGCAGCGCACCGTGTATAGGGTGCCATCGCCGGATATGGCCAGGCTGAAGAACCCGCCCGATATCTCGCCGGTCTGGTAGGTGCACAACTTGCCGCAATCCAGCAGGCGCGCCCACGTATTGCCGCCGTCGCTGGATTTGAAAACGCCGAAGTCCGGCCGTCCGGGCGGGGCATTCATGGGCAATTCCATGCCGGACGATGCATAGATCGTGCCCTTCGAGTCGAAGACCAGCCCCGACACCACCGCGCCCTTGAACACATCCGCGCCAATCAGCTTCCAAGTGCGGCCGGCATCGCTGCTGCGCATGATGCCGTTCGCCAGATAGCCGTACTCGCGCACCATGCTGGGGGCGAACTCGCCCAGCAGCGCATACAGTACATCCGGGTTGCGCGGGTCCATCTCCAGGCCGCCGTAGACCATTGGCACCTGCCGATCCGTCAGCGATTGCCAGGACTGCCCGCCATTGACCGTCTTCCAGATGCCGCCGAAGGACGCCGCGGCATACACCACCTGTGTGTTGCGCGGATCGATTGCGAAGGCGTTCACCTTGCCGGCGCTGGGGATTCTGCCCTGCGGCATGTTGATGCCTGCGATGGAATAAGGGCCGGCAGATGTCCACGTTCCCCCCACAGCCTTATACTTGCCCAGAGAGCGGTACGCGTCGATGAGCACGTTGCGCTCCACATCGCTGTCGAGGCTGATCAATCCCGAAGTCACATCCTGCAGGCGCTTTTCGAAGTTCTCCGCATCGGTCTCATTCAGGTTGATGTCGGAGAAGTCCGCCGTGACACCTGCCGGCACTTTTGCGGTGGCCTCAACTGCCGTTGTGCCGGCTTTTGGCGCTGGCCGGGCGGTGGGCGTACGGCCGGCCTGCTGAACTGCCGGCGCCGTCCCGGTGGGCGGTTGCCCGACGTCACCCGCCGGCGGGGCAGTGGCGCTGCACGCCAGCGCGAACAGGGCGGTTGCAACCAGGGCGAGCTTGGATTTTATTCGCATGCTTATGCACCAGAAACCGGACAGGTCTGGCAGACCTGTCCGGTTTATTTAAAAGTTCAAACTGTTCACAAAACGTGTAAACAGCGGCATGACTTCCTGCATCCGGTCGGGTGCGGCAGCCAGCGAGATGACGACGGCGCGTCCGCTTTTGATTGAGATGTAATCGACGCCCTGCTTGAGCTGCGGCATTGACCTGCCCAGCCCGCCGCCATCCGCCCAGGCATAACGCTGGCGCAATGCCGGGGAACCATCGACAGTCGCCGCAGCACTGTCCAGCACCTTATACACTGCGTACCGGCTGCCCCGGTCGGCAGCCAGCATAGCCGCGATATCCTGCAGTTTTTGTCCGTTTTCAAGTGGGCTGACCGCAATCGTGAACTCCGCCCCGCTGCCCAGGCTGTCGGTCACGTGCAGCAGCGCGCCCGGTACGGTGTCGCTGGTGTAGTAGGACGGGTATGCTCCGCGCACGCCATCCGCATGGAACGACGTTGTGCCATTGACTGCGGCATTCCACACCAGCAGGCCGGCAACCAGTGTGACGGCAAACAGCCCGAACACCGCCCCTGTCGCGCGCCCGTCGCCGGCATCGGCATCCGCTGCGCGCGGCGGCATCCTGCCGGCCAGCGTCAACCGCACATCGCGACGGATCAGGGCCGCCACCAGCAGCGACATACCCGCCGCCAGTGCGCCGGACAGCAGCAGCCCGCTGAATGACGGCAGGGCCGCATTCGCGCCAATGCTGATGACGCCTTCCTCCACCTGCCCCAGCAGCACGGTGAACAGGCCGCCAATCAACGCCGTCAAGGCAAAGCCAAGCGACATCCACCAGACCGGCTCATGCTGCATTTTGGCCCGGCCGAGGAAATAACCCAGCAGCCCGCCCAGCGCCGCATGCGCCAGCGCCACTTCAGCGATAAAAATCTCGCCGGGGCCGATGGCCGCGCCATGGTTCGCCAGAATGAACTGCAAGTTCATCGCCGTGGCATATCCCAGCCCGGCCGCGGTTCCATAGACCACGCCATCGCAACGTTCGTCGAACTCCGGTTCGCCATAGATGAAGAACCGCACCGTGATAAACACGACGATTGCCTGTACGCCGCCGATCACGAAGATAGCGCCCAGCAGCGTGGTCAGCGTATCGCGGTACAGCCAGTCGCGCACGCGGAAGAACTGATCGGTGAGGGGCAGGCCCAGCGCACTGGCCAGCGCCAGGCCGATGACGAACACCCTGGCCACATCCGTAACCGGCTCCGGCTGCGCCGAATCCAGCCGATAGAACATGAACATCCACAGAATGGCGGGGACAAGCGCCAGCGCCAGGCCGGCGAGCATCAGCCATTGCCCATCCAGGCTGGGCTTGAGGTAGTGATCGATCAGCACTACGAGCGCCACAAAGCCGATCAGCGCGATGAAGGCGACGAGGTCGGACGCCAGCACATTCCGGCGCTGGAAAGCCGCCTTGGGGTGAAGTTCTCCGCCAGCCTGAGTTTTTGCCATAGGGTTAACGCCAGTCCATCCATGCCCCTTCGTCTACACGTATGGGCAGGCCTGCCCCGTTCGTCCACACGTACGGGCAGGCCTGTGTGCCTGCCCCATATGCAGGTCGGCCCGTATGCCTTGCTCTTGCGGGCCCGTTCCGTTCGTCCACACGTATGGGCAGGTCTGTGTGCCTGCCCATCATGCCAGGACGTATGGGCAGGCCTGCGTGCCTGCCCGACTACACGGGTCGACACGCAGGCCGAAGGGCCCGTACGTATGCAGGGCGGTCTGTGTGCCCGTTCCGTTCATCTACACGTATGGGCAGGCCTGTGTGCCTGCCCGACTACACGGGTCGACACGCAGGCCGAAGGGCCCGTACGTATGCATGGCGGTCTGTGTGCCTGCCCGACTACACGGGTCGA
>JAKALH010000344.1 GCA_021813225.1 Chloroflexota bacterium | reverse complement strand
ATTCGCTACGATAAAGCGCTGCGCACCGCCGATAACGCCATCACCCTGCGCATGACGATGAAGGCCATCGCCGAGCGCAACGGCCTGTATGCCACCTTCATGCCCAAGCCCATCGCAGGCATCAACGGCAGCGGCATGCACACGCACCAGAGCCTGTGGAGCGACGGCACGAACGTGTTCGCCGACACGTCCGACCAGTACGGTTTGAGCACCGTCGCGAAGAAGTTCATCGCCGGCCAGCTCGCGCATGCGCGCGGCTTCTCCGCTGTCATCGCGCCGCTGGTGAACAGCTACAAGCGTCTGGTGCCCGGCTACGAAGCGCCGGTATACCTGAGCTGGGCGCGCACGAACCGCTCCGCCCTGATTCGCGTGCCTAAGGTGAGCGCCAGCCGCGTGACCACGGCGACGCGCATCGAATTGCGCTGCCCCGATCCCTCGGCGAACCCGTACCTGGCCTTCGCCGCCATCCTCATGGCGGGCCTGGACGGCATCAAGCGCGACCTGCCCGTGCCGGTCGCGGCGGAAGAGGACCTGTACCATTTGGATGAAACTGCGCGCGGCAGGCTCAGCGCCATGCCCGGTTCGCTGGGCGAGGCCATCGAAGAGATGCGCAAGGATGAGTTGATGCGCAGCACCCTGGGCGACCATCTGTTCGAGCAGTTCATCGAAGCGAAGAAGGCCGCCTGGGACGAGTACCGCATCTACGTCAGCCAGTGGGAACTGGAACGCTACCTGCCGCTCTACTGAAACGTTTAGTAAACCGGCGGCTGTCATTCGCATTTTCCGCGTTTTTCAGGTATAAATCGATCTGTCGTATTCGGAAGGGGAAATAAAGGAGACAAGCAATGGCAGGAAAGAAACTAACCAAGTCACAGTTCATCGCAGCGATCGCCGAGAAGAGCGGCATCACCAAGAAACAGGCGGCCGCAGTGCTTGATTCGGTGGCCGGCGTTGTCGTTCAGCAGTTGGGCAAGAAAGGCCCGGGCGAAGTCATCATCCCCGGACTGCTCAAGCTCACCGTAGTCGAGAAGGCCGCAGTTCCCGCGCATGAGGGCATCAACCCATTCACCAAGCAGCCGGCGATGTTCAAGGCCAAGCCGGCCAGCCGCTCCGTGAAGGCGCGCGCAGTCAAGGCGCTGAAAGACGCCGTCTGACACCTGCGCGGATATCAAGCGATACCCCTTCCATCTGCAGGGGTGATTGAGGCAGCCGGGAACCTTTGGACAGGCACCTGTCCAAAGGTTTTTATTTTTCAGGCGCCGCGCTGGACGGGTCTGATATACCAGGCCGGCACGCACCCTGCGACGCCGTCAGCGGTGCGCACGCGCAGCCACCGACCAGCCTGCCCAACCGATACGCTGTCGGTCTCGTCGGCAAACAGGCGCGCCCCGGCCGGCAGCCGTGCCAGCGCCGTCCCGTCGACCGGCGCGGCGCGCAGGTTCAGGCCGCCGGCTGCCGCGATATCGGCGTCGTCAATCACTTCAACGAGCGCGGGCATTGCGTTGACGGTCTTCGGAACCGGCACGAGTTTTGCCGCCGCCATGAAGGGGACGAAGTGCTTGTGCGCGGCATCGGCTGCTGTCGCCCGCAGCGCCTGCGCCGAGACATAGCCCTGCCGCCCGGCCTCGTCCGCGACGCGCAACCATACGCCGCGCCGACCAAGCTGCTCTCGCGCGTCAGGGGCGGGGGCGATCACGCGCAGGCGTGTACCCGGCGGCAGCGCCGCCAGCACCTTGCCGTGAGCGGACCCGGCGCGCAGCAGCACGCGGCGCGCGCGCCGTGATGCCGGCGCCACCACAGTCACGATCAGCGGCGCAGTGCGCGCCAGCGGCCGCTGCGTCTGTTCCGCCAGTGATGCTGTCGCTGTCGGGCGCGTCAGCGGCGGCGGCGCTGCCAGTTCCGCATCCTTGCTCGCCGCCGCCTGCACCAGCCAGGCTGCCACAAAGCCGCCGATTGCGCCGGGCGCGCTGACCTGCAGCCATTGCCCGCTCTGCCCCAGTTTGGCGCGGGCCGCGTCCGGCGGCTCCTGCACCATCAGCGGCGTTCCCGCTGGCAGGCGCGTCTTCACCACGCCGGTGACGGGAGCATCGCGCAGCGCCAGCCCGCCCGCCAACGCGATGTCAGGCGTATCCATGACCACGACGATGAATGGCTGCGGCTGCGGAGCGGACGGAGGCAACGGCGCGGTCGGGCCGATGTAGAACACCGCCGCGTTGACGATCTGCGCAGGCGCACCGGCGAAGCCATAGCGTGAATTCAGCGACGCGCCCGGTTCCGCCGGCGCCGGCCAGGGGTCATGGATGCGATAGTCGCCGGCCTGCCGCGCGGCCAGCAGCACCCAGTGGTTGCTGAAGCCCGGCGCAGGCGACTGGTCCAGTTCGACGACGACGGGCATGCCGCCGTCCAGCGCCGCATCGATTTCGCCCATCGGCGCAGGGCGGTCGGCGCAGGTCACGATGCGGCGCAGGCTGATACCCGGCAGCGCCGCCGGCAGACCCGCCCACACGACCAGCGCGCCGGCAAAGCCGCTGTTCGGACCTAACGCCTTCAACTTCTGATTGAGCGTGTCCGGCGATTCGTGAGCGCCGAATCCATCGGCCAGCATCGCCAGACAGGTCAGGGTGCAGCCATCCGTCCCGATGGTTGTCGTCGGGTCGCCAAAGCCCAGCGCCTGATCGCGCCACTGCGGGTCGCGTTGAGAGAGCGGTGGGGCGGTGAAGGCAGTATTGCTGACCACCGGCGCAAACCGGAACGCGCCGCCGGCAGCCGCCAGCACCTGCCCGTCACCCGCGCTGCCCGGCGATGCGTCATTCTGGTACAGGTTCAGGCGCGCCAGCAGCCGCGGCTGTTCGATGAAATCGAGCAGGCCGAAGTTGCGCGCCGGCACCTGGCGCAGGTACTGGTAGTCGAATATCTCCCTGCCGGTGTCGTTGGCGGTGACCGGGTAGCGGGTGT
The DNA here is from genome assembly GCA_021813225.1 of Chloroflexota bacterium. Classification (GTDB taxonomy): domain Bacteria; phylum Chloroflexota; class Anaerolineae; order J036; family Brachytrichaceae; genus CAIXPS01. The sequence continues at coordinate 1,097 of JAKALH010000344.1, read as the reverse complement.
AGTGGCTGCCGGTGGCGGGATCGATCTGGCCGATACCGACCTGCACCGTCACCTGGGCGGCCGCTGTGCCAATGGTGCGATGATACTGGGCCGCAGCGGTGTATGGGTCGCCGCCGGAAGAATCGATGACCGAGCGCGCGCCGCCCGGCCCGGCGTTGTAGGCCAGCCCAGCCAGCGCGACGATGCCGTTGAACTGGTCGAGTTGCTCGCGGATGTACTGCGCGCCGGTGAGCACCTGCACATTCAGGTTGCCGGAGTCGAAGGCCTGCGCGAATTGCGCGTTCAGGTCGGCGTCGGCGGGGTTGGCGGCAGCGCCGAGTGCGGCCAGCTTGCCGGTGCGCGAAATCCGCGCAATCACACCTGCGCGCGTGGAAGGAATGACCTGCAGCACGCCGTCGCGATGGCCCACCGCGGCGCCTTCGACGGCGATGAAGGCCTTGATCAGCAGCGCGGGAAGTTCCAGCAATCCCGCCGACTGCGCCGCGGCGTCGCACAGCGGGTTGCTCGCAGACGCATCGTGCGGGATGAGATAGACATCGCCGGCGTTGCTGAGCGCGGCGAAACCGCTGCTGCCCGAGGCGACTGTTGCGCTGGATTCGACGCGCACCGGCAGCCATACCAGCGGCGGGGCGTCCTGCTGCGGGCCGGTCGATGCGACCAGATCGCCGGGACTCAATACGCCCAACAGGGTTTCCGGGTCGATGCGCGGCGCGCTGCGCAGCTTCAGCCCGGTGGCTGCAACCGTGGCGGGATTGACTTGATAAGTTGCCATTTCGGGCCTGCCTTTGCGGTGACGGCTGCGGAGAGCGCGATTATATCAGCCGCCGTATGGACGACGTGTGGTCGGCCCGGCTACATGGGTCGACACGCAGGTCGACCCATATGTGTGCATGGCGGCCTGTATGCCTGCCCATCTTTGCTGGAACGTACGGGCAGGCCTGTGCGCCTGCCCACCCGCGCCCCGGCCGCGTGGGTCGACACGCAGGTCGACCCGTACGTGTGCATGGCGGCCTGTGTGCCTGCCCATCTTTGCTGGGACGTACGGGCAGGCCTGCGTGCCTGCCCACCCGCGCCCCGGCCGCATGGGTCGACACGCA
>JAKALH010000343.1 GCA_021813225.1 Chloroflexota bacterium | reverse complement strand
TGGCGCTGCGATGGCCGGGTTGCGGCCAATCGCAGATGTCCAGTACGGTGATTTCCTGTTCTGTATGATGGACCAGCTTGCTAACCAGGCTGCCAAGATGACTTATATGTCGGGCGGGACGGTGTGTGTGCCGATGGTCATGCGCGCCCCCGTGGGTTCGACACGGCGCGGCACACAACATGCGCAGAGTCTTGAGGCGTTCTTCACGCACGTGCCTGGATTGAAGGTGTTGGCGCCATCTACTGCGTATGACGCGAAAGGGCTTCTGAAGGCTGCCGTGCGCGACGATAATCCTGTGCTCATCTTTGAGCACAAGCTGCTATATGGGAGCAAAGGGGCGCGTTCTGAGAAAGGGGCGCTCGGCCCGATCGGAGAAGTGCCCGTCGAGGACTATATCGTGCCGATTGGTAAGGGAATTATCCGCAGGGAAGGCACTGATGTGACGATCGTGGGAAAACTGACCACAGTATATATGGCTCTGGGCGCCGCGGATAAGCTGGCAGAGGAAGGCATCAGCGCCGAAGTCATCGACCCGCGCACCCTTGTGCCACTCGATAAAGAGTTGATACTCGAATCGGTGCGAAAGACAGGCCGGCTTGTGGTTGTTGAGGAAGATAACCGGACCGGTGGATGGGCGGGTGATATCGTGGCAACCGTCGCCGAAGAAGCCTTCTTCTACCTGGACGCGCCGGTCAAACGTGTGTCCGCGCCGGACACGCCGCCGCCTTTTGCGCCGGTCATGGAAGCCTATTACCTGCCTTCAGAGGAAAAGATCGTACAGGCAGTGCGATCGCTTTTTCATTGAGCAGCCGGGTCGTATCGCCGGACCATGCACATGGCACATCAGGTAATTGTTCCGCCGCTGGGTCAGACTACCGATACCGTCGTGCTGTCGTGCTGGTATGTTCATGTCGGGGATACCGTAAAGTCCGGCCAGCCGCTCTTCGCTATAGAGACGGATAAGGCGACACTCGATATCGAAGCCCAGGCTGATGGCGTGCTTACGTCAATCAGTGTGAACGACGGTGACGCGGTGCCGGTGTTGAGCGTCATCGGCATCATTACCGCGCCTGGCGAAAAAACAGACCCATCAGGAACGCGCCAGTCGACTATAAATGCGCCCGCTCGCGCGGAGACATCTCAGGCAGCCCTCCCGGCTGAACAGGCGCACTCGAGCACATCCGTCACTGGACCGGGGCGCGTATTCATATCGCCGCGCGCTCGCAGGTTCGCCGAAACCCATCGCCTGGACTGGCGTGCGCTGAAGGGCAGCGGACCTGTGGGAGCCATCGTCGAACGCGATGTGCGTTCGTTGTTGGCGCAACCACATGCGTTGGCAGCCTTCGATATACGCACGGCTCCGGCTGCCATCGAGTCTTCGGGTCAAGGGCATCTCTCTGCTGAAATCGATGTGTCTGCGCTGGTTGCTATGCAGGCGCGTCTATCGAAACGGGACGTGGTTGTTTCGCTGGATAGCGTCATGCTCTACATTTTGGGCAGGGCGACAGTTGGAAACCTTACACAGCAGGCAGCGCAGTCCGCGCCGCACATCGGGGTTATTGATATTCAGGAAGCGGGGTATAAGACACACTGGCTGGAACAAGCTGATCGGATGTCACTGCTGCAGGTCAAGCAGGCTCTGGATTCAGCACCGGCATCAGGCGGCGTTACGGCGGCCCGTGAAGATGAGATTCAGATGACCTATTTCAATATCGGAAACTATGGCCTGGACGTTGCCGATGCGGTTGTTGATGCCGATGTCACATTCGTGGCCGGGCAGATTGGGTATGGCAGCACAGGCGATGAAGTTCTGCGAGTATCTTTGAACTATAAGCGATCCAGACTGACGGATATGGCTGCGATTCGGCTCATGCATTCACTGGTGCAGTTGGCTGAAGATCCCGACCTGCTGTTCTGATTTCAGGCTCGATGACTCTCCATTGTTGAATTCTGCAACCTGGAGAACACCAGGTGTATATGCCCCGCTAGTCGTAGCGCCCCAATTCGAGACCGCGCCGTATAAAGTATCGATATGTATCGTAGTTGACGGTAATGGGAATCGAGTGGTCGCTGTGCAGAACATAGCCGTAATGTCCCTTGACGATAGGCAGTTTTGCTTCCAGCTCCGCATCAATCGTAGGGCGGTCGTTGGTGTAAAGCGTGCGCACGTCGATGCCGCCCATGAACGATAACCTGTCCCCATATTGGCGGTACAGCTTCAACAGGTCCATACCCGCTTTCACTTCGATCACCTGCAGACAGTCGATCCCTGCCTCCAGCAGACCCGGTATAAGCGGTTCGACATAGCCGCACGAATGCAGAATCACGGGCAGCTTGCGGCTCTTGGCAAAACCTATATCGAGTTTGTGGGCGGGCAGCACGATCTCGCGGTACATGCGCGGAGACATGAACGGACGATGCTTGAACCCCATGTCTTCGTAGTACCAGACGCCGTCCGGCCAGCCTTCTTCGGCGAACAGGATTTCCTGCAACTCGACTGTCAGACGGGCATAAGTCTCAGCCATGTCGCGGACCCAGTCCGGGTCATCGGCCATGCCGATGAGCATGTATTGGTGACCGCATACATCTTTCATGATCTCGAACACATTCACCCCTGACCATGCAAAGAAGCGCCCGGCTGTGCGAGAACTCTCTTTTGCGTCACGGTAGGCCTTGAAATTGATGCGCCGGCGGTCGGCGGCCAGCTTCGGTTTGATATGGCGTTCCCACCCGGCTCGATCGCGCACGAGGAAATCGACGTGTTCGGGCGTCGAATCATGCAGCTTGTGGGTGCGGAACAATGCGCCGTTGCCGTTGCGAGAAAGACGGGTCTCGCTGGTCTCTTCGATGATCTCGTCGACATAGTCCAGATCGGCGACCATGTTGAAGGGCCAGCACAAATCCAGATCGAAGCCGAAATGGTCGGCAAGATTCTCACCAGGTTTGATGTCGCCGTGTGCGGTCCAGGCCGATTGGGTGTCGGACCAGAAATGCTCATATAAACCGATTCGATCTACGGGCTGGCGCTTGAGAATGCGCGAAATTCTTTCCTTGCCTGTCAGTTCCATGTCTGCATGTACCTCGCTGTGATGTCAGGATCGACTTGGTCAATACGAGTTCGTGTTGCCGGCTGATTTGTTCAACCATTGGATACAGGTTGCCAGGACTCGTGCTCATTTCGAACCCCTACTTTGCAAGCTTCTTCAGCTCATACAACGCGCTCAGCGCCTCCAGCGGACTCATGCTGTCCGGATCGATGGCGCGCAATTTCGATAACGCAGGCGGCTCGGTGATAAACATCGGGAGCTGTTCTACGGGCTTGAACGCCGCAGGCTGACTCTGCAGCGTACCGTCCTCCAGTTGCTTCAGGATATCCTGCGCGCGGTGGATCACTTGTGGGGGCAGACCTGCCAGTTGCGCAACATGAATCCCGTACGAGCGGTCTGCCCCGCCAGGGATGACTTTGTGCAGAAACACCACGGCGCCGTTATCTTCGCTGACGGCCACATTCAGATTACGCACGTGCGGCAGCTTGTCCGCCAGTTGGATCAGCTCATGGTAATGGGTTGCGAACAGTGTCATCGCGCGCCGGTCCGGATGGTTGTGAAGAAACTCGATGACGCTCCATGCGATAGCCAGACCGTCGTAAGTGCTGGTGCCGCGACCGATCTCGTCGAGGATGACCAGCGACTGCGGCGTGCAGTGATGCAGGATATTGGCCGCCTCAACCATCTCGACCATGAAGGTGGACTGGCCTGCGGTCAGTTCGTCCTGTGCGCCGATGCGCGTAAAAATCCGGTCGACAATGGGCAACGAAGCCGCCTGCGCCGGGACGTAGCTGCCGATCTGTGCCATCAGTGTAATCAACGCCACCTGCCGCATATAGGAGCTTTTGCCGCTCATATTCGGGCCGGTGATGATCAGGATGCGGCCCTCGCGGTCGAGATTGGTGTCATTGGGGGTGAATGGCACCTCCTTGAGTGTCTGTTCGATGACCGGGTGCCGGCCGGCTGTTATCTGCAATGTGGCCGTATCGTTGAAGGCCGGGCGCGT
>JAKALH010000342.1 GCA_021813225.1 Chloroflexota bacterium | reverse complement strand
ATGGGCGCCGGTTTCAAGATCGACAACCCCAACGCGGTGTCCAGTTGCGGTTGCGGCAGTTCCTTCCGCACGAAGGATTCCGGCGAGACCGATGAAGAGGACGAAGCCGGTTGCGGTTCCGGTTGCCACTCGCACTGATTTCACCAGCGATTGCGAACGTCGAGTGAGCGGTAAAGCATCCGCCACTCGACGCTCTTTTTTCGCCGACCCGGGCGCCCCGCGCAACGCGCATGACCCGCGGCGGCCCCCAGGCAGTATACTCGCCGTCCGGCACACGCCTGCCAACTGTATGCAGTTGCGCCGCGCCGATTGGTACAATCCTTCACAGCAGGCGTGATTGGAGTTGATGAAACATGATGAAGTTATTCGGCCCCAGGGAGACGAAAAAATCCAATCGACTGTGGTTGGACCTGGGCGACCTGGGCGACCTGGTGAATCCTGCCGGCCCGCATGAGCAATGGCAGGACCACGGCCTGGGTCTGCTGCGCACCATCCTGCACCAGAACGGCGTGATGACGGATATGTTCTCCACGCGCCAGTGCACCACCTGGGACGAAGTGCGCCGCAGGATGCAGGGCTACGACATGCTGCTCATGAACGTGCGCTCGTACACTTACCCTTCGGCCTATCGCTCCGCCAAGCTGTTCAAGGAAGTCAACCCCAACGGCATCGTCATCGCTGGCGGCATGCACGCCACCGTGGCGCTGGACGAAATGCTGGCCGTTCCGGAGTTCGACAAAATCTGCCAGGGGCCTGGCGAGAAGGCCATCGTCGAACTGGCCCAGGACCCCGCTGCGTTCCAGCGCGTGACGCTGGGCATGGGCGCCCGCACGATGGACGAGTGGCCGATGATCGACCGCACGCTGTGGCCCAAGCCCAACAGTTGGAAATTGAGCCGCAAGTTCAACTGGCCGCTGGAGCCGGAATGCGGCTGGGGGCCGCCCAGCGTGGCCACCATGCTCACCAGCCGCGTCTGCCCGTGGCAGTGCGTATTCTGCAACGAAAGCTCCTACATTCCCAATATGCAGCGGCGCTCGGTCGACCTGGTCATCGAGGAGCTGAACATGCTGGACGAGAAGCACGGCCCGGTCGGCTCCGTCGTCATTCACGACTCGATGTTCTTCCAGAACCCCACCTGGCTGAAGGAATGGATCGAGAAATATCCGCGCAAGGCGCGCAAACTGTGGCCGTACTGGGCGGCCGCCCGCGCCGACACCGTGCGCCAGTGGCCGGACCTGTTCGAGGCGCTGCTGCGCGAAACCAACTGGACGACTGTCTCCATCGGCTTCGAGTCCGGCAGCGACCGGGTGTTGAAAATCCTCAACAAGGAATGCACCGAAGAGGATAACTACTTCACCATCGACCTGCTGAACAAAATCGGCGACGACCTGGAGCGGCAGGGCAGGAAAGCGCCCGTGTTCTGGTCGAACATCATGCTGGGCATTCCCGGCGAGCAGCGCGAGGACGCCTTCAAAACGCTGCGCATGATCAAGTACATGCGCCGCGTGATGCCCTCGATATCGTTCTATGCGCCGTATCCCGGCTCGGCGCTGGGCAACCAGTTGATCGCCGAAGGCAAGAGCCTGATGTCGAAGGAGAACTATCACCGCTTCCCCGACGACGAGAAGCTGAAGGGAATCGACTACAAGTTTTACCGCGACCTGCTGGCCGGCAAGTATGACGACGAGGTGAACAAGGGCCTGCCAGAGTTGATGAAGCAGCGCAGCGGCGTTCTGGCCGATGCGCTGGCGAAGGCATGATGCCATGAGCAGTTTCAGCAATCCGCACTATATGTATCTGTTTGCGCTGAAGAACGGCAAGCGCAAGCTGGCCTACGGGCAGTCGCCCGAAGACGCCCTGAACATTCTGAGTTTCCGCCTGACGCAGGAGGAGATGGACGAAATCATCAAGGACGACTACGTCAAGATCAACCAGCGCAAGCTGCAGGAATATGTTGACGAACTGGGCTGAGCGGCATGCCGACAGTAATGATTGATGGCTACCGGCTGCGTTTCTATTCCTCCGACTGGCTCGAGCCACCTCATGTTCATGTGTTACGCGATGAACATGAAGCAAAGGTATGGCTTGAGCCAGTACTGCTGCAGCATAGCCATGGATACACGCAAAGTGAACTGAACCGTATCATGCGATTGATATATCGCAACCGGGTGAGACTGCTGGAGGTCTGGTATGAATACTTCGGGCGAAGTGCTGACCAATGAAGTGAAAGCAAGTAACGCGCATTTCTCTGGCAACGATCTGGTGATCACGTTAAGCGACGGGCGCGTGTTGAGTGTCCCAATGGACAAAGTTGAGTGGCTGCATTGGCTGCTGCAGGCCACGCCTGAGCAGCGCGCTCGCTGGCACATAGAGCCGGGAGGCTTCGCTGTTTACTGGGATGATTTGGACGATGGCGTCGAAATCAACCATCTCCTGGCAACCGTGTCGTTAGCCTGACAGGGCAAGCATTCCTCGTTGGCGCTGAATATGCACCCGGCTCAGATTCGCAGACGGCTGTTACTGGCGATGGCGGGCCAGGGGTTCCTGAAAGCGCACCGCGACATCGAAGGCGGCAAGGTCTGCATCCTGCACCTGCTGGACGGCGGTGAGGAAATCATCCCGCCGGCGGCGGTCGAGTATCTCGTCGAACACGGCCTGATCGACAGCAACAAAAAGTTCCCCGCCGCCACCTTCTGGCTCACGGAAAAAGGCAAACAATTCGTCGCCAGGCGACATGGGAAGGGCACCTTTCTACAACCGCAATAAGGTGCTGCGCGCGCCTGCGACGAGTTGTACCGCCGCCAGCGCATCATTACAATCGACGCCATGGACACACAGGCATTTATCGAACTGGTGAAAGCAGGCTCCAGCGATGCGGTCAAGGCGGCGCTGGCAGCGGAGCCGCAACTGGCGGGGGTGCGCGATGGGTCGGGCTTGTCAGTCGTGCTCACGGCGGCGTACTATGGCCGGCCGGAAATCGCCGGGATGCTCGCGGATCAGCGCGACGATCTGGACATCTACGAAGCAGCCGCCACCGGCAAGAGCGCGCGCGTGACGGAGTTACTTCGACAGGAACCCGCGCTGGCGAATGCTTTCGCCGCCGACGGCTTTCAGGCGCTCGGGCTGGCCGCCTTCCTCGGTCATCTGGATACGGTGCAGGTGCTGCTGAGTCGCGGCGCGGCAGTGAACTCTGCATCCAGAAATTCCCTCCGCGTGATGCCGCTGCACTCTGCCATCGCCAACCGGCACCAGGCCATCAGCCGCGTGCTGATCGAGCACGGCGCCGACGTGAACGCCACGCAGCAGGAGAATTTCACGCCGCTGATGGAAGCCGCCCAGAACGGCGACCTGGAGACGGCGCAATTGCTGCTGCAGCACGGCGCCGACCCGAAAGCGGCGACGGCGAAAGGCCAGACCGCGCTCAGCCTGGCCGAACAGGCCGGCATGGTCGAACTGCTGTGGCGCGCGCTTGCGGCGAACGGTTGACGTTCCATACAGCCGCGCTGCCGGGGTTTGGTACAATTTGACCCGATGTTAAAACGGTATCGCCAACGCCCGCCTGTGCGCGCCTGCGATGCCATTCACTTTTTCAGCCAGAAAGGCCTTTGGAATTCCAAAGGCCTTTTTTGTTGCGGCGGCGCCATGTGGCGCGGCCGCGTGTGGGAGGATACATGAACTCGCTGTATAACCGCGACATCATCAGCATCGGCGACCTGAGCAAGGACGAGATTGAGGCGGTGCTGAGCCAGGCATCCGAATTCGAGCAGCGCCTGGCGCACGGCGAGCGCGCCGCACTGGGACAGTTGCTGTTGAACCGGCTGCTGGCAACCGTCTTTTACGAACCCAGCACGCGCACGCGCCTGTCGTTCGAGAGTGCCATGAACCGTCTGGGCGGGCGGGTGCTCAGCGTAGCAGAAGCCAAAACCAGCAGCAGCGCGGCCAAAGGCGAGACGATTTACGACAGCGGGCGCATGCTGGAAGGCTATGCCGATGCGATCGTGCAGCGCCATCCGGCGGTCGGCTCAGCGCGCGCACTGGCCGATGCCGCCGGCG
>JAKALH010000341.1 GCA_021813225.1 Chloroflexota bacterium | reverse complement strand
CTGGTCGGTGAATCCATCATTACCTCGCCAGACATCGCTGGACAGGTGCGTGCGTTATCCAGTGTCGCACGCCGTCTCGATAACAATCGCGGGGATGCGACATGACCGTCATAAAAATCTGTGGGATCACTAATCTGGAAGATGCCATTTGTGCTCTCGATGCCGGCGCGGACATGCTGGGCTTTATCTTTTATCGGCGCAGTCCGCGTTATATCGAGCCTCAGGCCGCTCGCGCGATCGTCGATGTCGTGCGCCAGCGCAGCACGCGGATTCAGACCGTCGGCGTGTTTGTCAATGAGACTACTGAAGGTATTCGCGAGGTCATTCAACTATCGGGCATACACGCGGTTCAGCTCAGCGGCGATGAACCGCTCAGTTACCTGGCTGACCTGGGGAATTGCTCCTATAAGGCGGTACGTTCACTGGCGCAGGCTGATGCCATCCTTGCGCTGCGCGATACGGTTAAGCGTACTGTGATCGATACGCTGCCCGACATGCTGTTGGACGCCGATCACCCCACGCTTTATGGCGGCAGTGGCACACGGGCGGATGAATCACTGGCTGAACGTTTGACTCGCCGTTGCCGTCTGATGCTGGCCGGCGGGTTAAAGCCGGAAAATGTATCACAGGCGATTCAACTGACGCACCCGTGGGGCGTGGATGTTTCAAGCGGAGTAGAAGACAGCCCGGGTAAAAAGAACTGCCTGAAGATACGCGCCTTTATCAAGGCAGTACGGCAACAGGATTGCGCAACTGGCTTAGAAAAGCCGGGCGGTGCATCTTTGTGATGCTCTGCCATTGCGCACAGGTATGATTGAGCAATACATGCAAAATAACCCGCAAGCGATACAGCCGATAACAACCAATCCAGATGCCGACGGCAAATTCGGCGAATACGGCGGCCGCTACGTCCCGGAGACGCTCATGCCAGCGCTGGACGATTTGATCGACGCATATGAGGAACTGCGCGACGATGCCGGTTTCCGCGCAGAGTTCGATAACCTGATGTCGACATACGTTGGCCGTCCCACGCCGCTCACACACGCCGGAAGGCTAAGCGAGCATCTGGGTGGAGCACAGATATATCTGAAACGCGAGGACCTGGCGCATACCGGCGCGCATAAAATCAACAACGCACTGGGACAGGCGCTGCTTGCCAAACGCATGGGCAAGCATCGCATCATTGCAGAAACAGGCGCCGGTCAACATGGTGTCGCCACCGCCACAGCTTGTGCCTTGCTGGGCCTGCAATGCGTGGTCTATATGGGAACTGTCGACATGGCTCGCCAGGAGCCTAACGTCTACCGCATGAGACTGCTGGGCGCCGAGGTACGCGGCGTGGATAGCGGATCGAAGACGCTCAAGGATGCGGTCAATGAAGCAATCCGCGACTGGGTGGCGAATGTCGGTGACACCTATTACATCATCGGCAGCGCGTTAGGCCCTCATCCGTATCCGCTCATCTGCCGGGATTTCCAATCCGTCATAGGCCGCGAAGTGCGAGCACAGATCCTGGAACAGGCCGGCCGTCTGCCCGATCAGGTGATTGCCTGTGTGGGCGGCGGAAGCAATGCCATAGGTATTTTCCAGTCGTTCTTCAATGATCCAGTGAAGCTGGTCGGAGTCGAAGCTGGCGGGTATGGCATCGAGAGCGGGAAACATGCCGCCCGATTTGCTGACACCCAAATGGATGCCGCCGTTGCAGACCAACCGCTTGCCAGAGTCGGGGTTTTTCAAGGCATGAGGACTTATGTGCTGCAGAATGCCGACGGCCAGATCGCCGAGACCCATTCCATTTCAGCCGGCCTGGACTATGCCGGCGTTGGGCCGGAGCACGTCTACCTGCGTCAGTTGGGGCGCGTCGAATATACCAGCGCGACCGATGACGCGGCACTGAGCGCCTTCCACATGCTCTGCCGGTATGAAGGCATTATCCCGGCGCTGGAGTCATCGCACGCTGTAGCGGAAGCGATCCGGCGCGCGCCTGATTTGTCGCCTGGCGCGATACTGTTGGTGAACCTGAGCGGACGCGGAGACAAAGACCTGAATACAGTCTTGCACGCCAGCCAGGCAGATCGCTGACAGCCAGCATCCGCCAGTCGAGTCGCATCGTAGAAAGGTGGGCAATCATGCGTCCTGTTATTTTCGGCGTCGCAGGCGGAACCGGGTCAGGCAAAACCACGGTGGCGCGCGCGATTCTGCAACGTATTGGACAGGAGAATATCGCCTATGTGCCGCACGATGCTTACTACCGTCACCAGAGCCACTTGTCGCTGGAAGAACGCCGCAGGACCAACTACGATCATCCCGATTCACTCGAAACACCGTTAATGATCGAGCACATCAAAGTGCTTGGCGCCGGCAAGGCGGTCGACATACCCGTGTATGATTTCACCGTCCACCTGCGCACGAACCGGACGCTTCGCGTCGAACCTGCGCCGATCATTCTGGTTGAGGGCATTCTGATATTCGCTGAACCAGAGCTGCGCCGGTTGTTCGATATCAAGCTGTACGTGGATACGGATGCCGATATCCGGCTGATCAGACGGCTGCAGCGCGATGTTCAGCAGCGCGGGCGGACATTCGAATCGGTGATCAACCAGTATCTGGCGACAGTACGACCCATGCATATGGAGTTCGTAGAGCCAAGCAAGCGATTCGCCGATGTCATCATTCCCGAAGGCGGGTTTAATGAGGTCGCTATTGAGATGGTAGCGGCGCGAATCAGAGGGCTGCTGGAACAACAATGACAACCGCACTGATTGGCGACAAAGATACGGCACTCATCATCGACTACGCCGGAAAGGAGCACCTGATAACTGTTCAGGCAGGCCGCAAGTTCGAGACCCACCACGGATATATCCTTTATGATGCGATGATCGATCGTGAATGGGGAACAATCATCCACTCATCGCTCGGACATCCCTATCTGATCGTCCAGCCCGGCACCGCTGACCTGATTCGACACATCAAGCGCAGTTCGCAGGTCATATTTCCAAAGGACAGCGCCTACATCCTGATGAGATTGAGCGTCAAGCCGGGCAGCCGTGTGCTGGAGTCGGGCTGTGGAAGCGGCGGGCTGACGCTGGCGCTGGCACAGGCTGTCAGTCCGAGCGGTATGGTATACAGCCAGGAGATACGGGATGACTTCATCGCCTTAGCCAGGCGAAATATGGAGCGTGTCGGCCTGGGGCCTTACGTGACATTCATCCAGGGCGATGCGACTCAAGGATTCAATGTTGCAGAGCCGGTCGACGCGGTGTTTATCGATATGCCGGCACCGCAGATGGTACTCAGTCAGGCGCGCGCCGTCCTGAAGAACGGCGGCTTCTTCGGCTCCCTCGTCCCCACGACCAATCAGGTACAGGATATTCTGCGCGGTATGGAGGCTATGGGCGAATACGCCTTTGGCCTGATCGAAGTCGAGGAAATCATGCTGCGCGCGTATAAACCTGTCCCCGACCGCCTGCGTCCCCGCGACCGCATGATTGCGCATACCGGTTACCTGATTTTCGCTCGAGCCGTCATCAAGAGAGCCGTGACGCCGGCTCAAGAAGCGCCGCCAGCGGATGCGCTGGACAACAGTACGGATGAAATGCAGACGGGTGAAGGTTCTTCAGCAGAGAATACCGACATCCTGCAACCATAAAGCATAACAGGTCAGGTATCTGCTGCTTATCAGCAACGTCTACTTCTGTTCGGCAAGCGTGCAGCATCTGCGGTAGATTACCGATTACAATCTGCCGCATATTTCACTTGAGATCGCAACCCGCGCACTGGAGGGACACATGACCACACGTATTCTTCGCTGGGGACTGCTGAGCACCGCACATATCAACCGTTCCATTATTCCGCCGCTGCGGATGTCGCCGCGCAACCGGCTGGTCGCCGTAGCAAGCCGCGATAAGGCGCGCGCCGATGAATACGCCCGTAAGTGGGAGATCCCAACGACTTACGGCAGTTATGAGGAAATGCTTGCGGCGAAAGACATTGACATCATCTATACCCCGCTGCCTAACGGAATGCATGCCGAATGGACTATCAAAGCGATGCGGGCTGGCA
>JAKALH010000340.1 GCA_021813225.1 Chloroflexota bacterium | reverse complement strand
CACCTGCGTGAATATCCTGGCACTGTCATCGCCGTAACACACGACCGATACTTTCTCGATAATGTTGCGGGCTGGATTCTTGAACTGGATCGGGGATATGGTATCCCATGGAAAGGCAACTATTCGTCGTGGCTGGAACAGAAGCAGGAACGCCTGAGGCTGGAGGAGAAGGCTGACGAAAAACGCATCAATACGCTTCAGCGTGAACTGGACTGGATCCGCATGTCGCCGCGTGCGAGGCAGGCTAAAGGCAAAGCCCGTGTATCCGCATATGAGAAGCTGCTCAGCCAGGAAACGGAGAAACGCCGTGAAGACATGCAGGTTTATATCCCGCCCGGGCCTCGCCTGGGCGATGTCGTCATCGAGTTTTCCGATGTGGCGAAGTCGTACGGCGACCGGCTGCTGTACGAGCATCTCAATCTCAGCATTCCGCCGGGCGCAATGGTCGGAATCATCGGCCCTAATGGTGTCGGTAAAACGACTTTACTGAAACTGCTGACGGGTGTAGAGAAACCCGATGCGGGCACGATTCGCATCGGTGAGATGGCCAAACTGGGTTACATCGAGCAAAGCCGCGAAACGCTGAATGGCGATAACAACGTCTGGGAGGAGATCTCTGGCGGAGAAGACGTCATCACACTGGGCACACGGAGAATCAATTCACGTGCGTACGTAGCGGGCTTCAACTTTTTCGGTTCCGACCAGCAGAAGAAAGTAAAAGCCCTGTCCGGAGGTGAGCGAAACCGGGTGCATCTGGCAAAAATGCTCAAGACCGGCGCGAATGTGCTTCTGCTGGACGAACCAACCAATGACCTTGACGTGAATACGCTGCGCGCGCTGGAGGAAGCGCTTGATGACTTTGCGGGCAGCGCACTGATTGTCAGTCACGACCGCTGGTTCCTTGATCGCATCTGCACGCACGTGCTGGCGTTCGAAGATGATGGCACTGTCGCCTGGTATACGGGCAACGTCAATGACTACGAGACCGATCGCCGCCGGCGCATGGGCAGCGATGCTGACACACCGCATCGGCTGGTGCATCGCCGCCTGACGCGCTGAATATCCGCACCGGATGCAGTGGATCCACTGCATCCGGTGCCTTACTCCCCGATGTAGTGTTCCAGTTCCTCGCGGGTGATAACGCCGAAGTTCGCTTCGGTTTTCACTGCCCCCAGATTCACCAGGCACTCCGTGAACAGCTCGCGGGTGCGCAATTCCAGATCCTGCATGCCCAGATCCGTCATGATGTGCAGGATGTGCTGACCCTTGCGAACATGCGTGCGCTCGTCGGCGCGAACAAAATCGCTGATATGCAGCAGCAGGGCGTCATTGCGTTCGCGCGCTTTATCCACCAGGTCATTGATGGTCTTCAGCACGCCCACCTCGCCGAACAGGTTGATTTCGGCCATTGCATAGGCCGGCTCCATCGGGCCGCGGCACGTGCTGCTGGTCAGGCGGTTGGGCAATTCATAGGGATCGTAGCCGAAAGCAAGCAGCGTCTGATGCCCTATTTCCGTGTGGCGCGCCTCATCCCACGTGATGCGCGAAAGGTCGTATTCGGCCTGGAAATCCTTGAAACGGATGTCCCACAGGAAGGTGCCGAATGCCTCGATGGCGTCCACCTCGTCACGCTGCGTACGCACGAAACGCAAACGCGCGTCCTCATAGCTGCCAATCTCGTAACGCGGTGTGCCGTCGGCCAGATTGTAGTCGCCGGTTGTATGGAATGTTTCAAACCGGCTGTCGCGGCAGGGAATCGTCTTACGTTCATACGGTCTGGTGTCGATACGCAGCGGGGAGGGGTGCAGGCCATGTTCGTCGGCGCCGGATGCGCCGCCAATGCTGACCAGCAGTCGCGACAGATGCCAGCGCCACCGTTCGAGTCGCGACTCGTCCACGCCGCCATCAATATAAGCGACTATCGCCTGGTTCGCCCATTCCAGCATCGGCTCATAATCCAGCAGGATCTGCCTGATTGTCCGAATCGTCGGCGCGTCTGTGATCGGGCAGGTATCGTCAATGTGATGACGATACGCCGTGGACAGGGCCTGGCCGATTACCTGGTGGACGCCAACCAGCAGTTCGGGTGTATCGGCTGCCGACAGCAGCTCGTCCATGAACGCATCAATTTCACTATCGTGGAATTCATCGACGTATGCCTTGCGCATTTCCTGTTCCAGCAGACGGTCGCGCAGCCGTCGCGCCGAGTCCATGTGCCAGAATATGTGCCGACCAGTCTCAATCTTCACCTCGAAATCAGGAATCGTGAGCGTCCATGAACCGAGGCCATGAGCCAGCCGCCGTTCGATGTAGAACCAGCGTAATAAGCGGCGCGAGTTCTCGGCGACATTGAATTTACCGCCGATTTTGCGTGTTTCGCGCGGGAACCGGTACGGATAAGCTTTCCGGCGTTCGTTTGCTGCCTGGCGCTGCCCAATGCGCGAAACCGGTTCTATGGTTTGTGTCGAGACGGGGTGAGAATCTGCTTCAGACATTCCAGTTGCTCCTCTTCCTGTAAACCCAATAACTGATCCGGCGACATCGCCGGAATTGCTCACGTGGTGGTTTCAGACCATGCACTTCCTCGTGTCGCAGTTGTCACGCCGATAAGTATATGTCGTTCGCTCTGGTAAGGCGATGGCGTATATGCGGCTGCACACTGGTGTGGATACTGTCAAACAGGTAAGGCGGCTGTGTCAGGCAGTCGACCTTGCAGATCAGGCGCCGCATGCTCAAATCGCTGAATGACGCGAACTAACGCAGCTTTATCTCTGCCTTCGAAGCGAAATGTCATTGCCGGCTCAGTCACCGACAGCCGGGCTATACCCCAGCCGTCAGCGAATTCAGCGCGCAGGCCATCCAGCTTGACGAAACGCGCTTCGCCGGCAAGTCTACGTTCCAGATTGTCAAGTACCCGGTTCGCTGTACTGCTGTCCATCTTAAGGCGGATATCCGGTGTGATCGGGTAAACTTCGATCGCATCGGCCAGTTCAGCCAGGGTTGAACCAGAGTCCTGCAGCAGGCCGGCCATGTACAGCGAGGCGATGACGCCATCGTCACCCTGCAACTTGCGGAAGAAGTGATGTCCGCTGATCTCACCGGCATAAGGGGCGCTGTTCTTCAGGAAAGCCGTCTTGATGAACGTATGCCCTGAGCGTTCGATGATCGGCTCCCCGCCCGCGCTGCGTATCGCTTCTGGCACAATCAATGAGCATTTCTGGTCATAAACGACAGGCGCTGGACCTGCTCGCAGCGCCTCGCAGGCAAACAGGACGATAGCACGGTCCCCCGACAAAGGTCGTCCCAGATGGTCGACGAAGACAACCCTGTCGCCGTCGCCGTCATAAGCGATACCGAGATCAGCGTTCTGAGAGACGACCTGTTTGCACAGCGCACTCAGGTTGGCGCTGTTGCTGGGGTCGGGTGCGTGATTGGGGAATGTGCCGTCGACGTCATCAAAAAGGTAGCTGACCCGTGCGCCGGTCTGTTCCCAGACATGGCGCGCCACCCGCGATGCAGCGCCATTGGCACAATCCACGATAACGCGCATTCCGTTGAGTGGTTTTGACTGGCTGCGTGCGTAGTCTGTGTAGTCGGGCAATATATCCACGCGACGCTGGCCGGCAGGTGGTGCATGCGCCCGCAGAACGGACTGAACCCGGTCGGCCGGCACGCTATTCATGATATGCGCGAGCGCGACGATATCATCGGGCGTGACCGGCAAGGCACCGAGTGACAGTTTGAACCCGTTGTCTGCTGCGGGATTGTGGGAAGCCGTCACCATCACGCCAACGGATATTCCCAACTGGCGGCGTGCGAAGTACAGCGCAGGTGTCGGGACAATGCCAAGGTTGACGACACGGCAACCTGTCACGGTCAATGCCGACGCCAGGTGCGCCAGCAGCGCCGGCGTCGACGTGCGGCCATCGCCGCCGATCACGACGTCGGTTGTGCCGCAGTACTCCGCCAGCGCCAGGCCGAGGCGGCAGGCATGCTCGTCGCACAATTCCTCGCCATATCGTCCGCGTATATCGCAGGCCTTGAATATACTCATTTTGTCGTACGGTGCA
>JAKALH010000339.1 GCA_021813225.1 Chloroflexota bacterium | reverse complement strand
GGCCAGCGTAAATACTTCATCGCCGGCGTGATCGACCGAATAGGCCAGCAGCGTATGATCGGGGCTGATCTCGAACACGCCGACGCGCAGGAACGGCTGGCCCGCGGCCAGTTCGTTCTCGTCCAGCAGCACTTCCTCAACAGCGTCCATACTCTCGCGCCGGCGACAGTGCATGGGATACTGCCTGCCGGCTTCCAGTCGCGTGTAGTAGAAATACGGCCCGTTTCGTTCCGGGGCGGAAACGTCGCTCTCCGGCATGCGCCCTTTCATCTCGGCATACAGTTGTTCCTGCAGCGACTGCGTGTGCGCCGTCACCTGCGCGGTATAGGCGTTTTCCGCTTCGATATAAGCCATGACGGCCGGGTCTTCGCGCCGGCGCAGCCAGTAGTAATCATCCACGCGCACGAGACCGTGCTGGTGGATGTAGTGCGGACGGCGCGGGGCCGGCGGAGGGATTGGCGTACTCATGACTATCAATTGCGGCAGACCATAACTGCTCGAATCAGAACACCATCATACATCTTGCGTCGATCAGGTATCCGCTGCGCCGGGCCGACTAAGGATCACGGTTCGCAATCCTTGACACCGGCGATCCCGCGCATACAATTCTGACTACAGTTGAATACAGATCAGCATTGATCGGGACATGTACAGACCGCAGGCGGTTACAGAGAGCGGCACGGGCCGGAAGCTACAGGCATCCGGCGGGGTGCGAGTGCCGCAACCGGCGCGGACTGTATACCACCCGTGAGCGCGCGGTGTAAAACTCGCTATGGACAGCCGGATGTAACCGGCCGCACAGCCAGGCAAACCGCGCCGGGATTCGCCCGTTAACGCGACAACGAGATGCGATGAACCGCGTCGGATGGCGCGGTCGTTGCAAGCTGGGTGGAACCGCGAAGCGATGAAAGGCCTTTGCCCCAAGATGTGGGCAGGGCCTTTTATATTTTTCGACGCGGGCAACCGGTTTGCCCGCCAGCAGGGCGATCCGTAGTGATCGTCCAGGGAGCTAGAATGGCAAAACAACACGATATGCCGGAGGATCTGTTCCGGGTGCGCCACTCGCTGGCGCATATCATGGCCGAGGCGGTGCTGGAACGCTATCCGGACGCCAGGCCGACCATCGGCCCGCCAGTAGAGAACGGGTTCTATTACGATTTCGCCGTCGGTCAACCCTTCACGCCAGAGGACCTGGACGCCTTTGAGGCGCGCATGAAGCAGATCGTGAAGGGAAACTACGAGTTCAAGCGCCGCGAGGTCTCCGAGGCGGAAGCGCGCCGGATTTTCGCTGCCAATCCGTACAAAATCGAGTTGATCGACGGGCTGGCGTCCGGCGCCGGCGACGATATGGGCGACGAGGAAGAGGCGCAGCCCGCCGGCCAGGCGATCTCCATTTACAGCCAGGATACCTTTACCGACTTGTGTCGCGGGCCGCACGTCGCCAGCACGAAGGAGATCAATCCCGACGCTTTCAAACTGACGAGCACATCCGGCGCATACTGGCGCGGCGACGAGCACAACGCGATGCTGCAGCGCATCTACGGTGTGGCGTTCAGGACGCGCCGGGAACTGGACGAGTATCTGCAGCGCGTGGAGGAAGCGAAAAAGCGCGACCATCGCAAGCTGGGCAGAGACCTGGACATCTTCGTGTTCGACGACGAGGTAGGCCCCGGCCTGCCACTCTGGCTGCCCAACGGCGGCATCCTGATCGAAGAACTGGAACGGCTGGCGAAGGAAGTGGAGCTGCGCGCCGGATACGACCGCGTGCGCACGCCTAACCTGACGAAGGAGGACCTCTTCCTGAAGAGCGGCCACCTGCCCTACTATGCCGAAAGCATGTACCCGCCCATGGAGCTGGAAGGCGTGAAGTACTACGTCAAGCCGATGAACTGCCCGATGCACCACAAGATATTCGCGGCCAAGCAGCACAGTTACCGCGACCTGCCGATGCGGCTGGCCGAATACGGCACATGCTACCGCTACGAAAAGAGCGGGGAATTGTTCGGCCTGATGCGCGTGCGCTCCATGCAGATGAACGACGCGCATATCTATTGCGCGGAAGACCAGTTCGAGCAGGAGTTCATGGGCGTCATCGGCCTGTATCTGGAATACTTCAAGCTGTTCGGCATCGAAAAATACGTCATGCGCCTGAGCACGCACAGCCCGAAGGGCCTCGGCAGGAAGTACATCGACAACGAGGCGCTGTGGTTGAAGACCGAGGAAATGGTGCGCAGCGCGATGACGAAACATCAGGTGCCGTTCGTCGAAGTGCCGGACGAAGCGGCCTTTTACGGGCCTAAAATCGACGTACAGATCTGGAGCGTGATCGGGCGCGAGTTTACGCTGGCGACAAACCAGGTCGACTTCGCGCAGCCCGGCCGCTTTAACCTGACATTCATCAACCGCGAGGGCAAAGAGGAAACGCCGCTGTGCATCCACCGCGCGCCGCTGAGCACACATGAGCGCATGATCGGCTTCCTGATCGAACACTACGCCGGCGCATTCCCGGTGTGGCTTGCGCCGGTGCAGGCTATGGTCATCCCGATTGCGGACCGCCATGTGGCGTATGCCAATCAGGTTGCCGGGCGGCTGCGCGCCGAGGGCATGCGCGCCAGCGTGGACGACAGCACCGAGCGCATGCAGAACAAGATCCGCAAGGCGCAGGGACAGAAGATCCCCTACATGCTGGTCATCGGCGACAAGGAGCGCGATGCCGGCGCCGTGGCGGTGCGCCTGCGCACAGGCGAAGACCTGAAAGCCATGCCGCTGGAGCAGTTCATCGCGCGCGCCGTGCCGATTATGAAATCCCGCGCGCCGGACCTGTAGCAGCAGAAATGAAACAACTCCGAGTTCGGCGAGAACTCGGAGTTGCCGTGAAAGCTCATGCGGATCAGCGCGGCGTATTTGCGGATCATCGCTCCATACTCCGGTTGATGGCGCGCGCTAATATCCCGTCACGCGGCCGGCGAATACATCGCGGATGATGTCTTCCACCGGCGGCTCTTCGAATGTCACGTCGTCTACCTTGAGCCGGGCCAGCAGGCGCGCCGCCGACTCCGTGGCCTGCGCGCGCGGCACATGCAATACCGCCGTCAGGCCGTCGCAGCTCTCCACCTGGCCGTACTCCGCAAGCTCGCCGGGCGTTACCGGCTGTTCCAGTTGCAAGCGGATGATCTTGTAAGGCGCAACTTTCTCGATCAGCGCGCGGAAGTTGCCATCGTAGAACAGGTGGCCTTTATCGATGACGATGATACGTTCGCACAGGGCGGTGACATCGGCCATGTAATGGCTCGTCAGGATGACCGTCGCGCCATAGCGGCGGTTGTACGCGGCGATAAACTCGCGGATACGGGCCTGCATGGTCACATCCAGGCCAATCGTCGGCTCGTCCAGAAACAATATCCGGGGCCGGTGCAGCAGCGCCGCGGCCAGTTCGCATTTCATGCGCTCGCCCAGCGAGAGTTTTCGCACCTGCTTTTTCATAATCGGGCCAAGCTCAAGCAGATCGTCCAGTTCCTGCAGCGTGGCTTCGAACTGCGCGCGCGGTATCTCGTAGATGGCCTGGTTGACGAGGAAGGTCTCCACAGCCGGCAGATCCCACAGCAGTTGCTGCTTCTGCCCCATCACGAGGGTGAATTGTTTCAGGTAGGCCGTCTCGCGCTTATGCGGGATGAAGCCGAGCACACTGGCATGGCCGCTGGTCGGGTACAGCAATCCGGATAATACTTTCAGCGTCGTGGTCTTGCCGGCGCCATTAGGGCCCAGAAAGCCGACCATCTCGCCCTGTGAGATGTTGAAAGACACGTCGTCCACCGCCCTCACGGTGCGATACTGGCGCGCGAAGAACGAGCGCAGGCTGCCGATGAATCCCGGTTCCTTTTCGTGCACCTGGTAGTGTTTGGAGCGATGTTCGGCAGTGATCTGGTATGCCATGGCGACAAAAAAAGACAAAAGGCCTGCGTGTGCCTTTTGCCTTTTACCGGATGCCCCAAGAGAGATTCGAACTCCCGACCTTTTGGTCCGCAACCAAACGCGCTATCCACTGCGCCATTGGGGCAAACGCCCAGATTATAG
>JAKALH010000338.1 GCA_021813225.1 Chloroflexota bacterium | reverse complement strand
GTTATCGAAGATCGTGGCGTTCTGCACTTTGCCGTTGCCGCTGACGGTCTTCAACTCGTAGAAGACCTTCACTTCCACGTCGGAGTTCATCAGTTCCGTGACGGATTTTTGCACGGCGCGGAAGCCGTCGCGCCGGTGTATCAGCGTGACATGCCTGGCGTAGTCCTCCAGGTTCAGCGCCCAGTCCACCGCCGAATCGCCGCCGCCCACCACCAGCAGATTCTTGCCGCGGAAGACGGATTTCTCTCTCACTGAGTAATACAGCCCGTTATTCTCGTACTGCACGAACTCCGGATTGGGGAGCTTCTTGGGCGTGAATGCGCCCACGCCGCCGCAGATCAGCACCGAACGGGTATGATGCTCGCCTTTATCGGTACTCAGCGTAATCGTGCCGTCCGCGTTGCGGTTCAACTTCTGCACGCGCTCGCCCAGGTGCAGTTGCGGCTTCCACATCATGGCCTGGTCGACCAGATGCTTCACCAGGTCCCGCGAAATCACTTTGGGGAACCCCGGCACGTCATAGATGAACTTCTCCGGATACAGCGCGGCGAGCTGGCCGCCCGGCTCGTCAAGCGCATCGATGATTTCAACCTTCATTTCGCGCAGGCCCGCATAGAACGAGCCGAACAGCCCCGCCGGGCCCGCCCCGACGATACTGACATCCATGATCTCGTTGCCGTTGCCTTGTGCTTCCGACATATCCCGCCTTCTCCTGTTCGCGTGTCCGGGCATCCATCCGCGCGGCGCCGCCGGACATCGATCGATATTTTTACAAACGCATCATTCTAACACCCCGGCGGCGTCACTGCTTCTTATAGGCCTCGATGAACGCCGCCACGACGGACGGGTCGAACAGGAGTCCGGACTGGCTGCTCAGGTATTCCCAGGTCTGCCGCTCTGACCACGCCTTACGGTAGGGTCGGTCGATGCGCACGGCATCGTATATGTCCACCACGGCGAAAATGCGGGCAGCGAAGGGAATCTCCTCGCCCTTCAGCCCGCGCGGGTAGCCCTTGCCGTCCCAGTTTTCATGGTGGCAGTACGGGATATCCAGCGCCGGGCGCAGCAGCTCGATGCCGGAGAGCATCTCGTAGGCATAGGCCGGGTGCCTGCGCAGGATGGCCCGCTCGGCAGGCAGCAGCGGGTCAACTTTCAGCAGGATGGCGTCCGGGACGTTCATCTCGCCGATGTCGTGCAGCAGCGCCCCCCGGCGCACGTGCACGATGTCCGCTTCCGCAATCCCCATCCGGCGCGCCATTGCCACAGTCATATCCGTCACGCGGCGGATGTGCCCTTCGCCGGCGTGCTTGCTCGTCTCCAACGACAGCGCCCAGGCCTCAATAATGGCGTCAAACGATTGAATCAGGCCGTGCTGGTCGCGGCGGAGATTCTCAAGTTCCGCTTTATTGCCGGTCAGCCAGCGTTTCAGCGCCGCCCCGGTTTTTTCCAGCCAGTTCGGCGGCTGGATGTTGCTAGTCATGAATATCTCGTCCCCCTTATGTGACTGGTGTTATCTTCTCCGATCGTCAACACTGTCATGATCGAACGGATTGGCGCTGTTCACCGGCGCGCTGAGGACAACATCGATGGTCATCGTTTCGGCCATCGAACCCAGGTAGGCGCGGATGGACTCGATGCGTTCCCCCCGCTCGACCCCCTTGCTGAAAATCGTATCGATGATATCGGCGAGACTTTCCGGGCTGGTTCTTCCACCCGGGATCACAATCTGGATTGTCCGTGTTGTTCGATCCGCCATTCCATACCTCTCGTTGGTCGCAGGCGCAGTTTTATGGTCTATAGAGCATTCTATTAAAGCATTCTATCCATAAATGCGCGGTTTCCTATCGGTTTCCTCGCGTATTTCCGGCGCGGCTCAAATCGTGTATAAAATAGTTGTTCGAGTCTGCCGGACGGTCGCGGACGACGGCGGCAACGTCGCCGTCGCCTGAGGAAAGTCCGGACTCCCCAGGGCACGGTGCTGGCTAACGGCCAGGCAGGGCGACCTGACGGATAGCGCAACAGAAAGACACAGCCCGGCAACGGGCAACGGTGAAATGGCGAGTTAAAAGCTCACCAGCGCCGCAGCGATGCGGCGGCTCGGCAAACCCCACCGGGAGCAACGCCAAAACGCGCAGATGAGGCTGCCCGCCGATGCGCAGGTAGGCGGCTGGAGTCCCACAGCAATGTGTGGATCGAGAGAGATGATCGTCTCGGGCCCGTATGGGCCTACGACAGAATCCGGCTTACAGGCAGACTCGAACCTCCCTGATACCGAACCGCCGGCGCGGCCGTGCCGTCGCCCTGCGTGGTGCAGGCCAGGCGGATCAGGCGCCTGCTGTCGCGCGATTACCGGCAGGTAATAAAGCGGCCAGTTTGCCTCGTATGCGCCAATATCACAGTGCGCGCCGAACGGCAGCGCCCCCCGCGGGCGTCCGTGGGCGGGCAGGCGGCGGCGTCGCCGGCGTCAATGGCCGGGCTGCCGGGCAGCAGTGGGAGGGTCATGACCGGCCCGCCGTAGTAATCGAGCGGCCCCAGCAAGGGGTTCGTGTTGGTTATCGAACCGGTAGCGCTGAAGCCACAGGTGTTACTGCTTTCAAGATTGTGGCCACCGTCGATGGTCGAAGCGGCCTTATCTGTAAAACAATCCCCGCCAGGGACATTGTTAGCGACGATGGTATTCGTAAGTACCGCCAGGGCCCAGTTGCTTATGCCGCCACCCTCGCCTGGGTTTGACGTGTTACTGACTACTGTCGAGTTGGTCACATAAAGGATAGTCTCGTTGAAGATGGCACCGGACCCGGAAAAGTTGTTTGCAAACGTGCAGTTGATCACTTGCGTCTGGTAGTAATTCGCTAGACCACCACCCAGGCTGCTAATATTACTGGTAAACGCACTGTTAATAACGCTTACCACGCCATATTTGTTTCTAATCCCACCACCATAAACCGCAAAATTGCTGATAAAGGAACTGTTGCTGATGTTCGCATAACCGCCACCGACATAAACACCACCACCGTTAGGCGTGCTGTTTTGTGTAAATATGGTACTGTCGATATTCAATATGCCATAACTCATAATCCCGCCGCCCCATCCTGGTAAAGATCCAGTGCCATTGTGGAAGAATGTGCTGTGGGGTACATCCAGAGTTCCGTAGTTATTGATTGCGCTGCCTTGTAGCGCCGTGTTGCTCATCATGTTGCTCTGGGTAATACTGATTGTTCCTCTGTTGAAGATGGCGCCGCCGTCGGCTGCGCGGTTGCCAAACAACAGGCTGCCAGTTATATTCAACACTCCGTCGTTGTAGACAGCCCCGCCATGACACTGATCACTACTGCCGCAATAGCCGTTGACTAAGGACATATGATTGATCGTCACACTTACACCGGCGTCCACCTGAAAGATGCGTGTGGTGTCCGCGCCGCTGATCGTCGGCGTGACAACACCGCCATATGCGCCGTCGATGGTCAGCGACCTGCTGATCTCGATTTGCCCGCTGGTCAGCGTGATCGTCAGCGGGACGCTGAACACCGTCGAGTCGAACCAGACCACATCACCCGGCACGGCATCCAGCACAGCCTGACGCAACGAACCTGGGCCGCTGTCGAGCGTGTTGGTGACGGTGTGCGTGTCCGCAGCAACCGGTCTGGCAAGCAGAAGCACTGCAAGTGTAGACACAGCGCCGATAAGCGCGCGCGTGAGCAGTATGCTGACCGCACGAGGCCGGTCGTTGCAGCGCCCTTCGATGACAGCCATGCGTTCGCCTCCTGCTGCGATGCCATAATGTGACGATGAGGTTAATAATACGTCCAGTCGCGGGGAGCTGCAATCATCCGGACTTGAGCAGGTTAGTGCAGGGCAATCGCATCCGGAATTTCACGCCCCACTCTGCAGCTCGATTCCGCCTTTAAAAGGGGTGCCAAGCCCATGAGCAGTGCCAGAGCCTATTTTCCGACTCACCTGGCTGTTGGGAATGGTGCAAAT
Organism: Chloroflexota bacterium; assembly: GCA_021813225.1. GTDB lineage: Bacteria > Chloroflexota > Anaerolineae > J036 > Brachytrichaceae > CAIXPS01. The sequence continues at coordinate 103 of JAKALH010000338.1, read as the reverse complement.
GCGATTGCCCTGACGCGCGCTGGAATAAGGAACATTTTCCCCCGTAATGGTTATAATGCCACCCATCAGGACGCGCCAGTCAGACGCGCCACGCAGGATGGGT
>JAKALH010000337.1 GCA_021813225.1 Chloroflexota bacterium | reverse complement strand
GTTATTGCAGGGTCGCTACTTGATTCCAATAGCGCCGCTCGCAGCGCTGATGTTGTACAACCGTCGCCTGACAGTCGACCTTTCGCGACCGACCCGGTCCGGCTTTCTCGCCGGATACATTGTTATCGCTCTCAGCGCCACACTCATTGTGCTGGTGAATCGCTACTACGTTCCGCCGGTGGCGCTTGCGATGCCCGCAGGATCGGTCGGCCTGAACGTGGGCGAAATCCTGCCAGACCGCCCTGTTGTCGAGGAATTTGAATGCCCGGTTGCTACACTGCGTGCTATTCGCATTCCGTTTGACACCATGGGCAGGCAGAACGATTCGCGGTTGCGGATTCGGCTGTCTGTTGATGGCGCAGCGCTGTTCGACCAGTCCATTGTTGCGGACATGCTGAATGATGGGCATGGATACGACATCGTACCGATACAGCCAGTGGAGAACTGCTTTGGGCGGGTTCTGAGGTTACAGGTGGACTCTCTGGATGGCACCTCTGGCAACGCAGTCACGATCCCGCGACCACAGACCTACTACAGGGGCCTGCTGCTCTCACCGAACGGCTTAGCTCAGCCTGGCCGTGGTATCGGACTCGACTTCAACCTGCCGTGAGCGGGTGGCGAACCTGATCGCTGACCCGATGATGTGCGCTGCTGTCTTAACCCTTAAACAACTGATTCGCCAGAGCCTCGCCCTGCTGTGGGACGTAGATCGCCCCGTACTGCGCCTCGTATTTTTCGATGTTCTCCTGCAGCGCCCGCAGCAGCAGCTTGGCGTGCATGGGCGTCATCACCACCCGCGCGCCGACCTTGGCGCTGGGCATATTCGGCAGGATGCGCGCGAAGTCCAGGATGAACTCGGACGGCGCGTGCTGGATCACCACGAAGTTGGAATATGCCGCGTCCAGTTGCGCCGGCAACTCGATCTGTAACTGTTGAGGTTGTGGTTGAGCCGGATTCTGTTGCTGGGCCATTTCCATCGCCTGTAAAACAAGTTGGCAGGCCATTATAGAGCCTGCCAGCTTCCATATTTCCTTGACAGTTGTCGGCGGCAGCCTAGAAGGGAATGTCGCCACCGTCCTCGCCGTGGTCGGCGGCGGGCTGGCCTTCGCCCGTGTCTCCGCCGGCGCTCTCGCCCTTCGGGCTGAGGAAGCGCACCGTGTTGGCGACGAGGTCGAAGTTAGCGCCGACCGTGCCGTCCTGGCGGGTGAAGGTGCGCGGCCCGCCCGTCTTGGCGTCGACGGTCAGGCGGCCCTCCACCAGCACCATGCTGCCCTTGTGCAGATACTGGTTCACGTTCTCGGCCTGTTTGCCGAAAACGGACACACGGAACCACGTGGTCTCCTTCTGGCGCTGCCCGTTGCGGTCGTTCCAGGCGCGGTCTGTGGCGACGCTGAAAGAGGTCACGGGGTCGCCCGACGGCATGTACTTCATTTCGGGGTCGCGGCCCAAACGGCCAATGATCGTAATACTCTGATACACGGCTCTTTGCCTCCTGAGGCAAACAACTATGAATCTAAACCGGCGTCTTCTAGATTCAGGTTTCTTTTGTTTACAGGTAGCGCCGGCTACTCAATACAGATGTTATTCACACCTTCGAAATATGTCAAGTTTGTGAAAACGGCGCTGCTGGTTGGGATAAGTTAAGATGTTTGTTGCGGCGCCGGCAACCGTCAATCGTTCTTGAACCGCCAGTTCGCCTCGCAGCGGCAGCCGCTTTCGCTGCTGGAAGTGCACCTCTCATACGGGAGTTCCGGGGCTTCATCCGGCGACCATTCGCGCCCGGCCAGCCTGCGGCACTCGTCGCACACCAGGTGATCGTCGCCGTGAGTATAGACAATCACATGGCGCACCTGCGGGAATTGCGCCTGAGATTTGCGGCATGCGTCGATGGCGCTGTGGAAACGGGCGTTGGCGATGACGGCGCTGGTCAGCCTGAACCCGTCGTCCGGCAGGCGATCGGTGACTTCCGCCGGCAGCGGGTAATCGTCATAGCTGTAGCCGAACAGCCAGCGCACGCCTGCGTTCAGGCGCACCTCATCCAGTTGCTCCGGATTCAAAGCGCTGAGCGGCCTGATGTGACAGTTGCCGATGGCCCGCAGCGCACTTTCGTCCTGCGCGCTGTCGGGATGATGCCAGTCGATACCGACGCCGCGCGGGAAAACCTGCGCCGCCTCATAGGCAGCCACAGCCTGTATTGCCCGCTCGATCTGGCGCGCTGCCAGCGCGTCGCGCACCTCCTTCTCGCACGCCAGGCGCTGCGCCTGGCGCTGCGCGTTGTACTGCTCGACGATCGCGCGCCCCGCGCCGGTGCAGATATAGACCGGCTGGCCCGCGATGTGTAACTGTACCCAGGCCGGGTCGGCAGCCAGGATGCGTTCGATCAGTTCTGCCTTGGTGCCGCTGTCTGGCAGGTTGCGTGCGCGCAACTGCTTCTTCAACTCGGCCAGACGCAGGCGGTAATCGAGCGCCTGGGCGGGCGTGCCCGGTGCAATCGCGCCGGCGCTGATAAACTGCTGTATGGCCTGTTGCGCAGGTTCGCGCAGCACCGACTGCCACAGTTCATCGCGGCTGTAGTCGTCGATTGCGCGGGGCACGGCGAACTTGCTCAGCAGAAGCAGGTGCGCCGGCGAATCCATCCAGCCGGCGCTGATGGGCCGGGCCGGTGCGGCAGCCGGGGGCGGCATCGGCTTGCGGGCCGGTGTTTCGACCGTTTTCTTGCGTTTATAGCTGAATGGCGGGCGCGGCATGCTCTTCCCTCCTGGCGGGCGGTTGCGAGATGCTGTCTCCCCATAGTGTAGACCCGACTACGGGTTCGGCACGACTCTCATATATTCGCCTGCGCCCCAGCCGGTGGTGTTGTCGCTGGGGTCGCGCAGTTCCCACCACACCAGCCCATCGGCATTGGTCGGCCCGCCGATGACATCGTAGATGTTGCCTTCGGGCAGCGAGCGGATTCTCTCCCCGGTACGCGACGGGCTTTTGCGGAAGTTCAGGCCGGTGGGGCCGGTATTGACGATCTTGACCTTAGCGCCCACGGAGATGGGGGCGTTGGTCGTGCCGCCGCCGGCGGCGCTGGTCGGCAGCGGCGTGTCGGTCGGCGCTACGTACGGCGTGGCCGTAGGCGGAATATAGTCGGTAGCGGTAGGCTTGAGCACTGCGAAGGTGGCGGTGGGCGCCAGCGCAAACGATGAGAGCGCCGGGCGGTTATCGTTGACGAACTTGGCGGCCAGCGCGCATGCGCCTGCCACCAGAATCAGGCTGACGATGCCCGGGATGATGGCCGGCACGCGCTGGCGCGGTTCGCTGCGCGGCTCGCGCGGCAGGCGCGTGAACGGCTTCAGGTCTTCTTCCCAATGAATATCGTTGTTGTCCACGCCGGAGTGCTGGTCGGGTGCTTTTTGTACGGACATAGCTTGATTGTAACGGCTGATGCTGGCGCCGCCTCTCCTGCATCAATATGATACCTGTCCGCTATCCCGGCGACACGCCAATCAGGCTTCGTGTTCCGCCAGGCAGGCCACGGCGCGGCGCGCCGCGATGCCGCGATGGCTGACGCGGTGCTTCTCCTGCGGCGACAGTTCGGCCATGGTGCGCGTGTCTTCCGCCAGGATGAAAACAGGGTCAAAGCCAAAACCGCCGGCGCCGCGTTTTTCGCGGGCGATGCGCCCTTCGCAGGCGCCGAAGAAAGTATGCGCGCCGCCGGCGGGGTCGATCAGGACGATGGCGCATTGAAAGCGCGCCGTGCGCCGTTCGTCCGGCGTGTCCTGCAGTTCCTTCAGCAGCGCCGCGCAGCCGTCGCCGTCGGGCGCGCGTTTGTGGTAGCGCGACGAATAGATGCCCGGCGCGCCGTTCAGCGCATCCACTTCCAGCCCGGAATCGTCGGCGATTACCCACGGCAAGCGCCCGTGCGCTGCCGCGAGGGGCGAGTTCCTGAGCGCGTCCGCGAACGCCCGCGCTTTCAGCAGGGCGTTGCCTTCATACGTGCCGGCGCTCTCGTCCGGCTCGATGGCGATGCCGGCGCTGCGCGGGTCGATGAGTTCGACCGGCGCGCCGATGGCGTCGAATATCTCGCGCAGTTCCTGCTGTTTGTGCG
>JAKALH010000336.1 GCA_021813225.1 Chloroflexota bacterium | reverse complement strand
TACTTGTAGCCCCAGGTATCGTTCAAAGTCGCCGGTGTCTCCCAGGTGCCCTCAACGTGTCCGGATGGCACCTGATTGTCGCCCATGCTTCCGTAGTCGCCCAGACCATTGCCGATGCGCGTGTTAACCAGACAGTCCGGTTGCAGCTCGCGCACCAGCGTGTAGAGTGCCTCGGACTGTTGTGCGTTGATCGTGACAGGGCAGTCGAACCAGATCAGGCCGATGGGACCATATTGCGTGAGCAGCTCGCGCACCTGCGGTTTGACCTTCTGCTCAAAGTAACGCGCGTAGTTCTTCGCCGCATAGTTCGGGAAATCCCAATCGTTGCCCCAGCTCATGCCGGAATTCTTCGGATATTGCGGCCCGGGGTCTCCGCCATCGGCTTCATGCCAGTCGAGGTCCTGCGAATAATACAGGCCCAGCTTCATGCCGCCGCGCGCGCAGGCATCGGCCAGTTCCTTCAACGGATCGCGACCGAATGGCGTTGCGTCGACGATGTTGTAGCGGCTGCACGCCGAGCGATACATGGCAAAGCCTTCGTGATGTTTCGCCGTAAAGACGATGTAGCGCATGCCCGCCCGGCGCGCGATGCCCACCCATTCATCGGCGTCGAATGATTGCGGGTTGAACTGCGCTGCCAGCCGGGAATACTCGGTGCCGGGTATGCGGAACCGGCTCATGATCCACTCGCCGATGTCATCCATGCGCTGGCCCTGCCATTCGCCGGCCAGCACGCTGTATAAGCCCCAGTGAACGAATAGGCCGAAGCGGGCGTCCATGAACCACCGTAAACGTGCTTCTTCACTCATGATGATCTCCATGATTGCTGCGACACTGCATCATAAATATTATGATGCGCATTCTGTTTTTGACGCGACACCGGCGGGACAACACGCAATAAGCACTCATCGTATCGGTTGCGGGGGCGAAAAAGCAGGCGACGGCAGCCTGGCTGCCGTCGCTTGCTTAAGGAGGAGGAAGAAAACTGACTCGGTTTACTGTCCGGCCAGCGCTGCCAGCGTTACGGTGAGGGTCAACGTGTTTGTGCCGCGTATGACCTTCAGTGCAACTTTATCGCCGGGCTTGTGCATGCTGAGCACGCGCGCCAGGCTGGATTCATCGACGAGATTGGTTCCATCTGCCGCTGTGACGATGTCCCGTTGCTGCAGGCCGGCCTTGGCTGCGGGCGAACCGCTCACCACCTGCATCACGACGATACCGGACTTCTGTGTTGTGCCCAGCCGCGACGCGATCATTGCATTCAAGGGCAGGTAGCGCACGCCCAGGTACGTATGCGTCACGTGGCCGGTTGCGACAAGCTGGTCGGCGATAGGCCGGGCGGCTGCCATCGATATCGCAAAGCCGATACCCTGCGCCTGCACGCCGGGCTGCGCCTGGCCGGCTACCAGCGTGTTGATGCCGACGACCTGGCCGTTCAGGTTCACCAGCGGGCCGCCGGAGTTGCCGGGGTTGATTGGCGCGCTGGTTTGAATGACATCGAACAGGAACGGGGCGTTGCCATTCTGATCGGCTGGCTCCTGCACCGTGCGACCCACCGCGCTGACGACGCCTGCCGTGACCGTGGGGCCGCCAGTGAGCGCCAGCGCGTTGCCAATCGCCACGACCCAGTCGCCTACCTGCAACTGGCTCGAATCGCCTAACTGGGCAATCGGCAGGTTGCTGCCGCTGATCTGCAGCACAGCCAGGTCGGTCTGCGGGTCAGCGCCAACCACCTTAGCCGGGAAGGAGCGGCCGTCGGGCAGCGTTACCAGCAGCTTATCCGCGCCGGCAATCACGTGGTTGTTAGTCAGGATATGCCCCTGCGCATCATAAATGACGCCGGAGCCGACGCCGGCCGGCACGCTGACGCTCTGATTGAACTGGTCAATCTGCACCTGCTGGTTGGTAATCTGTACGACGGCGGGTTTGACACGCGCCGCCACCTCGCGCACCGCTGTCGCGAAATTGCTCGAAACAATCGGCGCGGCAGTCGTCGGCGTCGGGCTGGTCTGCTGTGCGGTGCTGCTGCGCGCCGCCACCGGTGAGATTACGCTGGTGGTCTGATTCGTTGCCTGCAGCGCCGTGCCGGAAACCGTGCTGCCGGCAGCGGCCACTGCATTGGCTGCCACCGACGTGCGCGCTGCTGTAACTGATGGGGGCAGGCTCAAGCCGTTGAACTGGCATCCCGCTGCCAGCAGAACAATCGATGTCGCTGCCAGAAGTTGCAGGCCGATGCGGCCCGCCTTACTGGTATTCATGATAACCTCCGCTCTCAAAAACTTGCACTGACTCTCGTGTTGCTCGCGTTCGCAAACTCCGTGATTAATGTAGGCGCACCTTCTGAGTCTTAGATGAGCCGGCGATTTAGGCCGCTTTGGAGGCATGTTACGGATTCTTAACAAAACGCTTTTTGCGGGATGCCAGCGCGGGTTATAGAATCGGTGTAGGAGCCAATCGGGATTGCCGCCGTTGCAGCAGCGGCGAATGCAACAATACACACCCGATCACATACCCGCATATGAAAACTCGACCACTCGGCAGGACTGGACTGAAGGTAAGTGAACTCGGCCTGGGGGGGCTGTTCATCTCGTCGTATGGCAGTGAATTTCAGCAGGCCCGCGGCGCCACCCTGCGCGCGCTGGAACTGGGCGTGAACTACATCGATACGGCGCCGGGGTACGGCAACAGCGAAGTCGTGCTGGGGCAGGTGCTGGACGGCGTCGCAGCGCCTTATATATTGTCCACCAAGCTGGGGGGCCGCCCGCAGCCCTTCAAGCCGCAGGACCGCGACAGCCTGATGGTCTCGGTTGAGGAGAGCCTGCGCATCCTCAAGCGCGATCACATCGACATTCTGATGATTCATGAACCTGACCGGCCGGGCCAGTACAACTGGTGGTCGGACCCGGTGCATTTCGACGGGCCAGTGATGGACGTGCTGGCCGACCTGAAACACCAGGGCGTCATCCATTTCATCGGTCTGGGCGGCACGACCGCATACGAGCTGCCTCATATCATCAACACAGGCCGGTTTGACGTCGTGTTGACGGCATTCAACTACAGCCTGCTCTGGCGCGAGGCCGAGCGCGAAGTATTGCCCGCGGCAGTGAAGCAGGGCATGGGCATCATCGTCGGTTCGCCGCTGCAACAGGGTGCGCTGGCGCGCCGCTACGACCTGGAAGTGCGCAGCGGCGCGCGCTGGCTCAGTTCCCCGCGCCGCAACCAGTTCATCGCGCTGTACGACTTCCTGGACGAAGTCGGTATCCCGCTGCCCGAGATGGGCCTGCGCTTCGTCCTGTCGAATGCCAGCGTCTCCTGCGCGCTGATGGGCGCGCGTTCGCGCGAAGAGGTGGAGCAAAACGTCGCTGCTGTCGAGAAAGGCCCATTGCCTAACGACGTGCTGGTGCGCCTGAACGAGATTGCCGATATGGTGCCGTTCCGCCCGTTCGAGGAACCCTTCGGCCTGCCGTTCAGTCGCGATTACTGGGGACCGGGAATGGCCCGCTAGCGTCCCATTGCGCTGATCAATGATGGTTGGTGTGCCTGGATAAAATCAACATGCGCATTTTTCTGATGACCGACCTGGAAGGCGTCGCCGGTGTGCTGAACTTTACGGACTGGTGCCTGCCGGAGTCGCGGTATTTCGACCTGGCGAAAGAGTTGCTGACAGCCGAAGTGAACGCCGCGGTGGAAGGTTTCCTGGCCGCCGGCGCGCAGGAAATTCTGGTTGTGGATGGGCATGGCGCGGGCGGCATCAATCCGCGGCTGCTGCACAAACGCGCCGAACTGATGCGCGGCCTGGGCATGGGCTGGCCGTTCCTGCTGAACGAGGGTTACGACGCCGTCGCATGGGTGGGGCAACATGCCAAAGCCGGCACAGCGTATGCGCACCTGGCGCACACCCAGTCTTTGAAGTATCTGGACCTGTCGGTTAATGGCGTCTCCATCGGGGAATTCGGCCAGCTTGCGTTGTGCACCGGCGAGCTGGACGTGCCGGCCATTTTCTTCTCAGGCGACAGCGCCGGTTGCCTGGAAGCGCAGCGTCTGACGCCCGGCATCGAGACCGTCAGCGTCAAGCGCGGCACCCAATCGACCAGCGGAG
>JAKALH010000335.1 GCA_021813225.1 Chloroflexota bacterium | reverse complement strand
GTGGTTTTCATCGAGGGCATGGTGGTGGTCAGCAGCGCCGAGAGCGCGATGATGTCGGCGCCCCGCTCGCGCACGGCGCTGATAAACTTTTCCGGCGTCACGTCCACGCCCAGATCGATGATTTCGAAACCGCCGCCTTCGAGCATGGCGGCCACCAGGTTCTTGCCGATGTCGTGCAGGTCGCCCTTCACTGTGCCGATGGCGACTCGCCCGATTGGTTTCGCGCCGGTGGCGGTCAGGCGCGGTTTGATCAGTTCCAGCGCGCCCTTCATCGCGCGCGCCGAAATGAGCAGCTCTGGCACAAAGTATTCGTTGATCTCGAAGCGCCGGCCCACTTCGTCCATGGCGGGAATCATGTACCGGTTCAGGATGTCCTGCGGGTCGACATTGTCATTCAGCGCCGTCTGCGTGAGCGCTTTCGCTCGTGCGGCATTGCCGTCCACTATCGCATCGTATAAAGCTTTCAGGTCTTCCATGGGGGTTGCCTCGTATTGGGATTTACCGTCATGCAGATTTCGTCAGGCGAACATTTTCTCGTCAATCTCGTATTGATCCAGCCGCACCTTTTCGCGGTCGATCTGCGGCAGCACCTGTTCGATCAACTGTTCCTCGGTTTCCGGCAGGTCGTCGGCCTGCGCCGACAGCGAGTTCAGCCAGGCGCTCTCGCGGCCGTGCAATTGAAATTCCTTGCTGGCATAGGCCCCGCGCAGCGCTTCCAGCGCGGCGATTGCGGCGCGGCGCACGCGGCGGTACGCGGTCGGTTCGGCGACGATCTGCGCCGCCAGCTTCAGCACCACGTCCGGGCGCAGCACATAAGCCTGCGGGTCGAACGGCACATCCGTCTCCGCGAACCAGTCGCGCAGTGTGCGCGCCGATGCCGGCCCATGCGCCGTGGCGGTGTTCATCAGGCGCGCGGCATAGACCAGTTGCTCCAGCGAGATCGTGGGCGTCATGCCGCCCAGCAGCTTCACGTTCTGCACCGACTCGTTGCTCCACAGGTCGGTGGCGACGCGCGCGATGTTGCCTACCGGCGACAGGTGCGCGCAGGCTGACTCGGCGCCCTCGCCCGACATGGGGTATCCGGTGATGGCCTTCAGGTAGGGGTTCTCATAGGCGCAGTCCTTGCCGGGCCCGACAGCGCCGCGCTCGTGCGCCACCAGCGAGCGCGCCACAGTCATCACGCGGATGGCGGCGGCCCACACGCGCGGGATGTAGCGCTTCTCCGCCAGCACCATGGCGGTATTGCCGAAACCGCAGGCCGTGTCGCCGGCCGGGATGGCGCCGTTGCGGTTGCCCACGTCGACGATCATGTCCCACAGCCACGCCATGTCGCGGCTGGCCAGCACCCCCAGCGCGAAGGTCGCCGCGGGCAGGTCGGCGTTGATAATCGCTTCGTCGTGCACCTCTTTGCCGCCGGTGGATTCGATGGAGAGAAAATCCGCGCCGGCCTGCGCGTTCAGTTCGAAGCTGCGCACCATGTTCTCCCACAGATGGCCGCTGCGCTGGATGGGTGGGCGCTCGTGCTCGCGGATGTCGTTGGGGGTGACGCGCAGGGCGCTCTTCAGCCCGTCGCTGCGGGCATACCGGTCCAGCGTGTTGCGCAGGATGTGGGTGACTTCCGCCCCCCACTCCGGCACCAGCGTCATGGGCGGCAGCAGTTCGAACTCCACCACCAGCCCGGGCGCGCTCAGTTCTACCGCGCGGGCGCACACACCTTCGATCATCTCCGTATACTGCGCGCGCACTTCGGGCAGCGTGTCCGCCTCGATGTGCATGGGCGGCAGCGTGAAGTTCAACTCCGGGTACACGGTGCCGCCGCCGATGACCATCCCGCTCCGCGTGGTCAGCGGGTGCGGGGCCTGCCCGAAAACGAATGCATCAATGTCCTTGATAGCCAGTTCACGATAGGTATTCACCATACGCTCCTTGGAATGCTCGCTCTGTCATGTCGATTCTAGCGAGCAGGACGATGCAAGTCTGGCAGTCCGGTGCGCAGGGTTTGGGGGATTCGCGCACGCTTTGGTATTTCCGTGCGCGCTGGCAATCTGGTGCTGTGTGCGCCCGCGAAGTTCTCAAGACAGCGACACGTCCCGGCGGATACCCTTCGCAGTGACATAACAGACGCCCGCCATTCCCTGCGAAAGCGGGGAATCCATTCCGACGCCTGCAACCGCGTCGGTCGTCTGGCTTAAGCTGCAATATGCGATCAGGCGGCGCAACCGTGTATCACAGCGCGCGGTTCAGGCGGCGATACTCGCCCGGCGGGCGGCCGGCGTGCTTCTGGAAGACCTTCGTAAAGTAGCTCTGGTCGCTGAAACCGCACTCCAGGCAGATCTGGATCAGGCTTTTCTCGGTGCGCACCAGCAGCTCGCGCGCCCGATCGACGCGCATCTGCGCCAGCAACTCGGTATATGATTGCCCGTACACCTGCTTGATCACGCGGCTGAAATGCGATGGCGACAGGCAGGCCACGGCGGCCACTTCGTCGCGCGACAGGTCGTTGCCCAGGTGTTGCTGCATGTGCTGCATGGCGCGTCCCAGCATCACCCCGATCGGGTAATGCTGGTTGATCTTGATGGCGTCCATGATGCGCTCCAGCATCGCCACCAGCCAGGCGCTGAGCGTTTCCTCATCGCCGATGTTCGCCAGGTCGGCCAGCGAGGAGTAGTTCGCGCCCAGCAGTTCGGCCGGGTCGGCGCCCGCCTCGACCGCGCTGCGCGACATCATGACGACCAGTTCGAGCAGAAAACTCTTGAGCAGCAGCGGGCGGTCGCGCCCCAGGTAATATATGCCCACCAGCACGCGGTTGATGATGCCGCGTGCGGCGCGCCGGTCGCCCCCTTTGATGGCGGCAATCAACGCCGGTTCCTCGGTCAGGTAAATCTCGCGGATGGACTCGTAGTTCTGCCCCTTCAACTGGTGTATGGCTTTGGCGCGCTCGCCCTCGCGCTGCGTGCTCATGCGCTGCAGCGCCAGCAGCGCGGGGTTGGTCAGGTTGGCCTGCGTCGCCAGTTCCAGCAGGTCCAGCACAGCCTTATGCGTATCGCGCGGGGGCAGGTCAACCGCCCTGGGTGCGTCGGCGCGCGTCGAGATCAGCCCTCCGATGACATGCGTATTCTCGATGAGAGGCACGCCCCACAGCAGGTTGTCCTGCGGGCACAACAGCACCGACGGCTCGCCCCAGCGCACCGACTCCTCGATGGCGCGGCGGCGCGCTGCGGCGCAGGATGCGGCGCAGGCGCAATCGTCCGCGCAGGCCGGCTGCCCGGCCGCCAGCCGGCCGTCGACATCGCACAGCACGCAGGTCAGGGCCCAGCGCTGCTGGTATTCGGTCGCCAGTGCGCGATAGGCATCCAGCACATGCGCCAGATCACTGACCACATAGGCCACTGCTGCCGGGTTGCCGGGGACATCAGACGAATTCATCATGTCATATCGCACAACAAAAAGATGAAGCGCAGGCTCTATTGCGACGAAATCTCAAGAGGCTTGCAACTTACTGGCACAACACTATGCCTATAATTGCTGACCCTGTATTTAACCAATGGTGCGGGTTTGACAAAAGTCATCGGGGGCACCATGCTTAAGTGACCAAACCAAGCAGAGGAGCACACCCGATGACTACTGTAGACTTTATCACGATGTTGTTCTGCCGGATTGACGATGCCATGCACGAGATGCCCAAGCATCCGTTGGCCTTGCTCCACCCCAGCGAACTGGCGACGCTGGGGGTGCTGTTCGCGCTGAAGGGCGTGGGCGAGCGAGCCTTCTACCGCTGGGTGGAGCGGGACTACCGCTCCCTGTTCCCGCACCTGCCCGAGCGCAGCCACCTGTTGGGACGCTTCGTGGCCTGGGATTGCAACTGGGCGCGCACGCTGGATCGTGACTTCCGCCCGCTGATCGCTGCCCTGGACGGTGTCACCGTCGTGCTGACCGACGGCGCGTGGCATGGCAAGACGGATGACCCGCCTAATATGAAGGTGTGCCCCCGCGGTATCTGGAACACGCGCATGCTGGTCGAGACGGTGCTGTCCATGCTGACCACCGTGTGCCACCTGAAGAAGGTGGCGCACCGTGCCGCAGATTATTTCCGCATGCGGATGGCCT
>JAKALH010000334.1 GCA_021813225.1 Chloroflexota bacterium | reverse complement strand
GAAGCCGAACGTCGCCTGTTCGACTTCCTGGACCACATCAGCCCGCCCGCCGAATCGGCAGAGCAGAAGCTGCGGCAGAAACTGCTGGCCGGCAACCTGGAACCGGCCGGTCTTGCCGTACCCCTGCGCAACATGCGTACGCAGGCGGCGTTGTTCCGCGAAGAGAACCTGCCGCTGCTGACACAGGAGCACAAGCTGGAGAACGAGTACGACAAAATCGCCGGCGGTCAGACAGTCGAGTGGGAAGGGAAAGTCACGACTATCGCGCAATTGAAGCCGGTATATCAGCAGACGGACCGGGCATTGCGCGAGAAAGCCTGGCGCCTGGCGATGTCGCGCCAGCTCGCCGATCGAGGTGCGATTAATGACCTGTGGACCCGCTTCATGGCGTTGCGCGGCAAACTGGCCGCCAATGCCGGATTCAGCGATTACCGCGCCTTTCGCTGGAAGCAGTTATTGCGATTCGACTATACGCCCGCTGACTGCATCACGTTCCAGAATGCCATTGAAAATGTCGTCGTTCCGGCCGCGGAGCGTATCTACGCCCATCGCCGTGCGCAACTTGGCGTCGGCGCATTGCGGCCCTGGGATCTGGATGTCGACCCCTCTGGACGACCCGCGCTCAAACCGTTTACAGCGGTTGACGAGTTGCAATCCAAAGCAGAATCGATATTCCGTCGTGTAGACCCTCAACTGGGGGAGTACTTCGCGGTGATGCGGCAGGAAGCTCTTCTCGACCTGGAGAACCGCAAGGCAAAGGCGCCGGGCGGCTTCTGCACTTCTTTTGCCTTTGTCAAGCGACCGTTCATCTTCATGAATGCTGTCGGCCTCCATGACGATGTGCAAACACTGCTGCACGAAGGCGGGCACGCCTTCCACGTGTTCGAGTCGGCGCATCTGCCGTATGCGCAGCAACTGGATGTCGGCATGGAATTTGCCGAGGTCGCCTCGATGTCGATGGAATTACTGGGATTGCCCTATCTGGCGCCGCGCGCTACGGGTTTCTATGACGAACGCGAGGCTGCGCGTGCGCAGGCGGAGCATTTGGAGTCGCTCATCCTGTTCTGGCCATACATGGCCGTGGTGGATGCATTCCAGCACTGGGTTTACGAGAATTATGAGGCGGCCCGCGACCCGGCCAATTGTGATAGAGCCTGGGCCGTGCAATGGAACCGCTTCATGCGCGGTGTGGACTGGTCCGGCCTGGAGCAGGAGATGATGACGGGGTGGCATCGCAAACTGCATATCCACCAGGTCCCCTTCTACTACGTCGAATATGGCATGGCACAACTCGGCGCCGTCCAGGTCTGGCGCAATTCACAGCGTGACCAGCGCCAGGCCGTGAAAGCCTATCGCCATGCGCTCTCGCTGGGCGGTTCCGCGACGCTCCCGGAACTGTTCAGTGCAGCCGGCGCCAGGTTCTCATTTGATGCCGCAACACTGGCTGACGCCGTCTCGATGATCGAAGCAACGCTGGAGCGTCTGACGAAGGGATAACCTTACGCCACGGGCGCACCGAGTCGGGAAGTCAGGGCAGCCAGCGCCTCCAGTTTCGCCATTGCCCTGCCGCTGACGATGGAATCGTGTGCGGCATCGATACCGCTGCGCAGGTCGTTGACCGCTCCGGCAGCATACAGCGCGGCGCCCGCATTCAGTACGACGACGTCGTGCCGGGCCTGCGTCGATTTGTTCTCCAGAATGCTGCGCGTGATCGACGCATTGAACTCCGGTGTGCCCCCGCCAAGATCGTCAAGGCTGGTGCGCGCCAGCCCAAACTGAGTCGCGTCCAGCGTATACGTATTCACTTTACCGTCGCACAGTTCGCTGACTTTGTTCGGGCCGATCGTGGTCAGTTCGTCGATGTTCGACTCGCCGCAGACAACCAGCGCGCGTTCAGCGCCCAGGTCGCCCAGCACTGTCGCCAGCATCTCCGTCAGCGCCGGATCGAATACGCCCAGTAACTGGCGCGTCGCGCCGGCGGGGTTGGTCAGCGGCCCGAGTATGTTGAAGATGGTGCGCGCACCGATCTCCCTGCGCGGGCCAGCAGCATGTTTCATGGCCGGATGATGCACCAGGGCGAAGGCAAAGCCGATGCCGATTTCGTCGATGCAGCGCCCGACCTGCTCAGGCGTCAAGGTGACGTTCACGCCCAGCGCGGCGAGAACATCCGCGCTGCCCGATTGTGAGGTTGCCGCACGGTTGCCGTGCTTTGCCACGGCCACCCCGGCGCCGGCGACGACGAACGCAGCCGTGGTGCTGATATTGAAGGTTCCGGATTTATCCCCGCCCGTGCCGCAGGTATCGACCAGAAGCGTCTGCTGTGTCTGGATGCGCAGGGATTTGGCGCGCATCGCGCGAGCGCTGCCGACAACTTCATCCTGAGTCTCTCCTTTCAACCGCAGCGCAGCCAGATAAGCGCCGATCTGCGTCGGTGTTGCCGCTCCGCTCATGATTTCGTCCATTGTCGCTTCGGCCTCGCTTGCGGTCAGTGATTGATGGTTAAAAAGCTTTGCGATTGTCTGCTGGATCATGGTGCTCCTTATATAACGCCAAGAAAGTTAGCCAACACTTGTTTGCCGTGGCGGGTGAGAATGCTTTCGGGGTGGAATTGCACGCCATAGGTTGGGTGGGTGCGATGTCGTAATCCCATCAGCTCTCCTTCTCGTGTAAACGCCGTCACCTCAAGCACGGCCGGGACCGGCTCTTCGACGATCAGCGAGTGATAGCGCGTCGCCTCGAACGGGTTGGGCAGCTCGTAGAACAGATCCTTGCCGTTGTGATAAATCATGGAGGTTTTGCCGTGCATGAGGGTAGGGGCGCGTCCGACTTTGCCGCCGAATACATACCCTATGCACTGCTGGCCCAGGCATACGCCGAGAATGGGTTTTTTGCCGCTGAACGATCTGAGCACATCGTTGCTGATGCCGCTGTCTTTCTCCGGTGTGCCGGGTCCGGGTGAAATCACGAATGCCTGCGGATTGATGCTTTCCAGTTCGGCGATGCTGGTTTTGTCGTTGCGAAAAACTTTCAGGTCTGCGCCCAGTTCGCCCAGGTACTGCACCAGGTTGTAGGTAAACGAATCGTAGTTGTCGATGACTACAATCATTGCTTATTCCTCCGCGGCGTCGATTGCCATGACAAGCGCGCGCGCTTTATTCATCGTCTCGTGATACTCCACTGCGGGGTCGCTGTCGGCCACAATGCCTGCGCCGGCCTGCAGGTAGCAGGTGTCGCCGATCATGACGATGGTGCGTATCACGATGCAGGTGTCCATCTGACCGTTGAACGAGAAGTAACCCACGCAGCCGCCATAAATGCCGCGCCGTTCGCCTTCCAGTTCTTCGATGATCTCCATGGCGCGCACTTTGGGCGCACCGCTGAGCGTGCCGGCCGGGAAGGTGGCGCTCAAGACGTCGAAGGCATCGAACTCCGGGCGCACGCGGCCCTGCACGGAACTGGTGATATGCATGACATGCGAATAGTTCTCGATTGCCATCAGATCGGGCACGTGAACGCTGCCGTACTCGGCGACACGTCCAATATCGTTGCGCCCCAGGTCCACCAGCATGACGTGTTCGGCGCACTCTTTAGGGTCGGCCAGTAATTCCCTGGCCAGCGCGGCGTCTTCTTCTTCAGTTTCGCCGCGCCTGCGCGTGCCGGCAATGGGCCGCACGGTAGCGATGCCATTGTCGAAGCGCGCATGCATCTCCGGCGATGCGCCGATAACGCGCAGCGGCCCATGGTCCAGCTTGATCAGGTTGCCCATATACAGATAGAACATCCAGGGCGAGGGGTTCAACATGCGCAGCGCTCGGTAGATGGCGAATGGGTGCGCGGTGGTGCGGCGCTCCAGGCGTCGCGACAACACGACCTGGAATATATCCCCTGCGCGGATATATTCCTTGGCATCGGCCACCATCTTTTCGTATTCGGCCTGTGACTTGTTCGCGCGGGTTGGCGTGCAGATGGCCTGCGGGTCCGGCAGCAGAGGGGCGATAGGGGCATCGAGCCGCGCATGGATTGTTTTGATGCGGGCTACAGCATCGTCATAGGCCGCTGCAATACCTTTATCTGTGGCGTCCGTCAGGTGGGCATTGGCGATTATCAGCAGATGGTTG
>JAKALH010000333.1 GCA_021813225.1 Chloroflexota bacterium | reverse complement strand
GTTGTTGCCCCAGCGATTCAGGAGCGCGGGCGTCAGTAACGCCGCAGGCACCGCCAGCAGTTGCCCGAATGCGGACAGCATGCCGATCCATGATGTCGGCACGCCCAACCCGGCATCCAGATACACGTTGAAGAAGGTGCGCGCGACGCCCTCGCCGGATACCTGCAGCAGAATGATCAGCGTCAACACCGCAACCAGCGCATAAGGCGCCCGTCCGCTGTGTGCAGTCGATCTTACGGGCGCTGCGGTTTTGACTTCATGCGTAGCCCACATCAGAAAGGCGGATGGCGCCAGCATCAACGCCCCGATCATCAGCGGATATCGGTAGGGAGCCGGGGACTCCAGCGAGGTATGCAGCAATATGGAGAACAGCCCCGGCAGAAAACCGCCCGCCAGGCTGCCGGCGAATGCCGCCAGCGGCCCCAGTGCAAACTGCACCGAGAACACATGATTGCGCTCGGTCTCGCCGGCCGCCCCCATGACGTACGGGCCGGAACTGGTGGCGTACAAAGCCAGCCCGAACGCAGCGACCATGTTCATTGCCAGCAGCCAGCCGCTTTGCCACCCGGCAGGCACGAATTCGGCCAGGGGCAGCAGGCCGTTGCCGAGGGCGAGAAACGCCGACCCGACGATCATGACGCGCCGGCTGCCCCAGCGGGTTCCCAGCGCCCCCGCCGGCAGGCAGAATACCGCCGCCGCCAGGCCGCCGGTCGCGTTCAGCAGGCCGATGAATTCCGGTCCGTATCCCAGGCGCAGCAGGTAGAGGTTGAGCAGCACCGGCGTGATGCCGCCGAACACCGTCAGGCCGAACAGCGCCGCTGTGATCAGGTACAGGCGGGTGTCGCGGTTGAACAACCGCAGCATGCGCAGATATTCCGCGAACAACGATGGCCTCCTCGATGCGGCAGCGCCCGGCGGCAGCCTTCAGTGTATGCCAGGGTATTGTCCCATAGGACGGCGCAGGCTCAATCGGCCAACCAGGGAAAGCCGTGCGGGTCTGCGGCGGCGCGGCGCTCCACTTCGGCCATGTCGTGCCCGCGAATCTGCGCCAGGAAAGGGAAGTCCTGCGGCTGTACGGCCAGCCTGGCCAGCGGCCTGACCGGCGCGCGGCTGGCCCACTGCGTCAGTTCGATTTCGATGCCGTGGAAGTGCGTCCGGGGCTGCTGCTCGAACGTCGCTGCGGGCAGGATGTAGATCATGCCTGCGCGCCAGGGGGTGTGCGGCAGCGCATCCGCATTGACCGAGAAGTAGTAATACGACTCGCTGCGGCCTTCCGCCGTGACGATGCGGAAACAGGAGTTGACGAGCGAGGTCACATAGTTGGCCCGGTCGACGATCGCGAAATACAGCGGCCAGATGCCGTCCGAGGCGGCGTATACCGCGCGGCGGTTGCCGAACTCGTTGATGTCGTTGGACTGGCGCGGCTCGAATTCCTCGATGTCCGTTCTGCCTGAACCGTGCAGCACGATGGGCTGCCGGTCGCACAGGCAGCACAGAAACTGCGTCGATATCGTGCGTGACAAACAGGATGGTCTTGCGCACACTGCGCTGGATGCGCAGCATTTCGTCCTGCAGGTGCGCGCGTGTAATATCGTCGAGTGCGCCGAATGGCTCATCCATCAACAGGATGGCGGGGTCGCCCGCCAGAGCGCGCGCCAGACCCACGCGCTGCTGCTGCCCGCCGGAAAGCTGGCGGGGATAGCGCCTGCGGTACTCGGCCGGCGGCAGGCCGACGAGTTCGAGCAGTTCGTCGACCCGCACGCTCAGCGCCTGTTTCGATCTGCCGCCGGCCACTTCCGCCGTGATGCTGATGTTTTCCACGACGGTCATGTGCGGAAACAGGCCGATCTGCTGTATGACGTATCCGATGCGCCGCCGCAGCAGGATGGGGTCTTCGGATTGGATGCTCCTGCCGTCGATGCCGATATCGCCGGATGTCGGTTCGATCAGCCGGTTCACCATGCGCAGCAATGTGGTTTTGCCGGAGCCGGATGTGCCCACCAGGACGCAGGTGCTGCCTTCGGGCACGCCGAAACTGACCCGGTCGACGGCGGGCGCCGGCCCGCCGCGGAATATCTTGCTGACATCCTGAAACTCGATCTTCGCCATCGCCTCTCAGCCTGTCCGCAATCTCTTCAACTGGGCATGGTAGATGCCTTCGCAGGCGGCTTCGGTAAACGCTTCCGGGTCGGCGGCGGCGCCGATGTCGTCGTAACGCAGCACGCTGCCAGTCCACGGCGTCGTGTTCCAGTAAACCGGCGGCGGCAGGGATGGTGTCTGGTAGCCCGGTCGCAGAGGGTAAGCGTAAGCGTACAGGTAAGGCCGTTCGAAACCCGGGCTGTAGGGGGCAAAGCCAAAATTCATGTGCGGGGCGCTCTCGCTGGGAAGTTCGGTGGCAAACAACAGGAATGACAAGTCGAAATGCTCCGGCCACACCACCAGCGGACTCATCCTGCCTCCTGCAAACGCTACAACCATCATCACCCGGCCGGTTGCGTTTTACGCCACGCACGCAGAACCTCGGCCACGCTCCATGCCTGCGCGAAACAACCGCGCGGCCTGAACGGCGCTGCGCCGTCGTAGATCTCGCTCAGATTTCCGATGCAGTCTCCACTCAGGTTATCCAGCAGCGGCGCGAGATAGCGCCGCGCCTGCGCGCGGTCGCCGGCGACCCGCAGAACCGCGTCGACGAAAGGGCCAATCAGCCAGGCCCACACCGTGCCCTGATGGTAGGCGCTGTCGCGTTGCTGCGGGTCGCCCTGATATAACCCGCAGTATCGCGGGTCGCCCGGCGTCAGGCTGCGCATCCCGTGCGACGTGAGCAGTTGCCTGGCGCACACATCCATGACGGCCCTCTGCTGCTCTGCACTGAGCGGACTGTGCGGCAGGGACACGGCGAGTAACTGGTTCGGACGCAACGCCGCATCGTTCCCACCCGGCCCGTCGATGACATCATAACAGTATCCCGCTGCGGGGTTCCAGAAACGCCCGAAACTGCCGCGCACCTGCCTGGCCAGGTCGTCATAGCGATCGGGTGAAGCGCCGGCAGCGGGTGCCAGGTCGGCCATGATGCACAATGCGTTGTACCACAGCGCATTGATCTCGACCGCCTTGCCGGTGCGGGGCGTGATGACCCGCTCGCCCACTTTAGCGTCCATCCACGTCAACTGCACACCCGGCTCTCCGGCGTACAGCAGGCCATCCGCCGGATCGACGTGGATGCTGTAGCGGGTTCCCCTGATGTGCCAGTCGACGATATCCGCCAGCGCGGGAAACAATTCTTTTACAAAGCCTTCGTCGAGCCGCATTTCCAGGCAGGCGCGCAACGCTTCGAAGTACCACAGTGTCGCGTCGGCGGTGTTGTACTCCGGCGCTTCGCCGGCATCGGGGAAGCGGTTGGGCAGCATACCCCGGTCGATGAACCGTGCGAATGTGCGCAGGATGCTGCGGCAAACCTCGGGGCGCCCGGTCGCCAGAGTCAGCCCAGGCAGGCTGATCATTGTGTCGCGCCCCCAGTCGCCGAACCACGGGTAGCCGGCGATGACGGTCTTGCCGTCGGTGTCGTCGGGAGTTGCGCGGCTGACGATAAACTGATCCGCCGCCAGAACCAGTTGCCGTATCGGCTCGTCGGCGTCGGCGCCGTCGCATGCCGCCAGCAGGTTCGTTTCGTGGTGCCGCCGCGCTTCATAGGCCGAGGCGGCGTCCAGGCCAGCATCCGCCTGTGTGCTGGCAATGACGGCGACGCTGTCGCCCGGCACAAGCTTCACCTCGAATAGCCCTGCCATCAGATGGTCTTCCAGCCCGTCAAAGCCGCGCTCGATCTCTACCGCCAACCGGTAATTACGGTACCAGTCGTGGGCTGCCGTTGCGATGCCGCTGTCGCACAGCAGGTACAGCGGCGCCGCGCCGGGGCGCATCTGCACGCGCAGGCCGCGCTCTACACGGGCGATGCCTACAGGCCAGTCGACCGACCGCGTGACGCCATGGTAATCGCGGTTATTCGCCAGTACCTTCAATGTAAGGTTGAGCGGCGCGGAGCCGCGCGCGAGCGTATAGCGGATATACGTGGTGTTGGCGCCCTGCTGCATCCAGACGCGCTTCTCCAGCAGCGCGTCGGCGCAGGCGTAGGTCCACACGGGGATAGTTC
>JAKALH010000332.1 GCA_021813225.1 Chloroflexota bacterium | reverse complement strand
CCGCAGCGGCCTGGATGGATACATCCGGGCCGCTGCCATCGAGCGCATCAGCACCGCGCTTCGCATCTCGTCTTTTCAATATATGCCTGGCCCGATAGCCCGGAACGTAAGCGCCATAGCGCGTTTTCTTTAACAACAGGCAAGGTATGGATATGCCAACGCTGGAGCAGGCGGTTATCTGGACGGTCGCATACGCCGATATCTTCGACTACCCGATGACGGCGCAGGAAATCCACTGGTTCCTGTGGGGTATGCCGGCGAGTGAAAGCGAGATCGCCGACCTGCTGTGCGGCGGCTTGCTGCCGCCCGGTACGTTATCCAGCGTGTCGGCGCAGGGCGATGAGCCTGCGATGCCGTACTACACGCTCCCGGGGCGCGAACATCTGGTCGCAGTGCGGCAGCGGCGCCGCAGGATAGCCCGCCGTTTATGGGAGAGAGCCTGGGCATACGCCGCCGCGATCGCGAGCCTGCCGTTTGTGCGCATGGTTGCGCTCACGGGGTCGCTGGCCGCGGGCAATACGGAGGCCGGGGCAGACATCGACTACCTGATCGTCACCGCGCCGGGCCGGTTGTGGCTGTGCCGCGCCGGAGTGATCGGCATTGGCCGGCTGGCGGCGCGCCGCGGCGACACCGTGTGCCCCAACTATATTCTGGCGGAGAACTCGCTCTCGCTGCGCGAACGCAACCTCTACACCGCGCGCGAATTCGCTCAGATGGTCCCGCTGTATGGCCTGGACGTGTACAGGCGTCTCCGGGCGGAAAACCCGTGGGTGAATGCATACCTCCCGAATGCCCGCGGCCAACCCTGCCTGGCCCCGCTCGTGTATGCATGCCGGCGCGTCAGGCATGAGGCACATCTGGCGGCCTTCACGCGCGCACTTGAGTCCCTCATGATGACACCGCCCTGCGACTGGCTGGAACGATGGGAAATGCGCCGCAAGATCAGGAAGTTCAATCGCCAGCGCGAATTCCACCCCGAAAGCGCATTCAGCGCCGACTGGTGCAAAGGGCACTTTAACGACCACATGACCCGCACCCTGCAGCAGTTTGCACTACGCGCGCGAGTAGCGGCGGTAGAGGAGCCGGACAACTGGATCGCCCAGGCTGACGCTCTGGCGCTGGCTTGAAGTCGAGTGGGTATGAGCGATATTCTGATCGGGCAGTCTTATTACCTGCGCTTTGACCCCAAGTTGTGGGCGGCCATGCAACCCTATCCACCGCTGGGCAGCCTGTATGCCGCCAGCCTGTTGCGCGCGGGAGGGTATGACATCGCATTCTTCGACGCGATGCTGGCCGAATCGGAGCAGGCCTGGGACGAGGCGCTTCGGCAGGCGTCGCCGCGCATCGCCGTAATCTACGAAGACAATTTCAACTACCTGTCCAAGATGTGTCTGCTGCGGATGCGCCAGGCCGCTTTCGCCATGATCGAGATGGCGAAAAGGCGCGGTTGCACAGTGGTCCTGTGCGGAGCGGATGCGTCGGATCACGCCGGCGCCTACCTCGCGCATGGTGCGGACTTCGTGCTGCAGGGCGAGGGCGAATATACCCTGCGCGAGCTGGCAGCATGTTTACTGGGTCGCGCGGACACGCCTGTGGCGGGCATCGCGGGCCTGATTTACTGGCCCCCCGGCGCGAACGCCCCGCTGCACACGCCGCGGCGACAGGCTATTCGCAATCTGGATACGCTGCCATTCCCGGCCTGGGACCTGGCGGACATCGCGCGTTACCGCGACATCTGGCTGCGCCGCCATGGCTGCTTCTCATTGAACATGGTCACGTCGCGCGGTTGTCCCTATCACTGCAACTGGTGCGCCAAGCCCATCTGGGGGCAGCGCTACAACAACCGCTCGCCGGAGAATGTCGCCGCTGAGATGAAATGGTTGCAGCAGAGCTATAACCCCGACCACATCTGGTTCATGGATGACATCTTCGGGCTTAAGCCCGGCTGGCTGGCCGCCTTTGCAGCAGCGCTGAACCGGCTTGACTGTGGCATCCCTTTCAAGTGCCTGAGCCGCGCCGACCTGCTGTTGCGCGCCGGCGATATCGAGTGGCTCAGGCGCGCCGGTTGCCGGCTTGTGTGGGTGGGCGCCGAGTCGGGTTCGCAGAAAGTGCTGGATGCGATGGAGAAGGGCATCCGCGTCGACCAGATACATGCCGCAGCGGAACTTCTGCACCGGGCCGGCATTCGGGTCGGCTTCTTTCTGCAGTTTGGCTATCCCGGCGAAGCGCGCTGTGATATTGAACAGACGCTGCAACTGGTGCGCGACTGCCGGCCCGATGAGATCGGCATGTCGGTGTCGTATCCCATGCCGGGCACCCGCTTCTATGAGGACGTTCGCAGGCAGCTCGGCGCCCGACAAAACTGGCAGGATTCCAGCGATATGGCGATGCTGTACCGGGGGCCGTTCAACACGTCGTTCTACAGGCAGTTGCATGTCGTTCTCCATCACGAGTTCCGCGCCCGCCGCTACTCAACCGAGTTGAAATCATTGCTTCGGCATCCAAAGCGTCTGCGACCGGCGCATCTCAGGCGACTTGCGGTCATGGTCTTCTACAGCGTCATGCTTCCTTTCGAGCGCCTGCGACTGAGGTTGCTTGAGCGGCAGCCACGACAGGTCATCGAACCGCCGCCCATGCCGTTGACCAATGAGCAGGCTGCCGTTCCCAGCCCGCAACCGGAGGCGCCATGACCGTGCCTGCTGTAACCGCCGGGCAGCGCTACGCCGATACGACGCGGGCTTTTGACAGTGTGGCGCAGGCATATAACGGCCCGCTGGGGAACAATGCACTGGTGCAGCGCATGCGCAAGATGTTGTGGCAGGCGCTTCAGCAGCGGGCTGCGCCGGGCGCCCGCCTGCTCGACCTGGGCTGCGGCGCCGGCCTGGATGCGGTGCACTTTGCTCAGCAGGAATACCGGGTCACTGCCATCGACAGCTCTGCGGGCATGGTCGCTCAGGCCGCGGCGCTGGTGCAACGCAGCGGAGTCGGCGAATGCATCAAACTGATGCAACTGGACATGCAGGACCTGGCTGCGCTGGCCGATGAGTCGTACGATGCCATCTATTCCGACCTCGGCGCTTTGAATTGTCTGCCCGGCCTGGCAGGCCTGGCGCGAGATTGCGCGCACCTGCTGAAAGCGGGCGGTGTGCTGATCTGCTCCGTCATCGGGCGCTGTTGTCCCTGGGAGTTCGGCTATTACCTGCTGCACCGCGACGTGCAGCGGGCGCTCGTCCGGTTTCAGCCCGGGCAGGTGCCGGTGAGCCTGAACGGGCATACGGTGTGGACCCATTACTACTCGCCCGGCGAGTTCTACCGGTATTTTGCCGCGCGTTTCAGACGGATATCCTGCAGCGCGGCCAATCTGCTGATGCCCCCGCCTTATCTGATCAGCCATTACGAGCGTCACACGGCGTTTTACCGCGTCGTCGAGCGTCTTGACCGCGGCATCGGTCGCCTGCCGGTCGTCAATCAGATGGGCGACCACTTTCTGATCACCATGGAGCGCCGTGGGTAATCCAGTTGCCGCTGGCGGGGTATCGGCGCCATGTTTCATCCTGGTCTGCCCGGGATGCGCGCAACCGCTGGCTGTGCATGACCGGTCTGCGACCTGCGGTTCATGCGGCCGGACTTTCCCCTGTGAAGACAATATCTGGCGTTTCATGGATCTCGAAGCGCTGAGCCGGCACCGGCGCTTTCTGGACGACTACCGGCGTGTGCGCGCCCGCGAAGGCTGGGGCAGTCCATCCGCAGATTACTACCGCCTGTTGCCGAAGGTTGCGCCGGCGGACGCCCAGCGAGCTACCTGGTCCTTGCGGGCGATCCATTTCTGTGTCTTCATCGAGAAGATACTGCGGCCGCTGGAACAGCACCGCGGGCGTCCGCTCAATATTCTCGATCTGGGCGCGGGGAACGGCTGGCTGGCAAACCGCCTGAGCGAACGCGGCCATTGTGTCGCTGCGATCGATATCAGCGACGACGCGCAGGACGGCCTGGGGGCTGCCAGGCATTACCCGCGGCCATTCCTCGCGATTCAGGCGGACTTCGACAACCTGCCGCTGGCGTCCGGGCAGGCCGACCTGGTTATCTTCAACGGCGCCTTTCATTACACATCGCATGCCATTTCCAGCCTGCAGGAAGCCCTGCGCATGTTA
>JAKALH010000331.1 GCA_021813225.1 Chloroflexota bacterium | reverse complement strand
AAAGCTACCGGCGCGGCGCCAGAGCTGGGCATCGGCATGCTTGGCTATGCGTTCATGGGCAAGGCGCATGTCAACGGCATGAAGAAAATCCCCTACATGATGTACCCGCCGGCGGCTATCCCGAAACTCGTCGCCATCGCAGGTCGCAACGAGGATGCCGTCAAGGAAGCTGCCAGGCGCTATGGTTTCGCGAAGACATACACCGACTGGCATCGTTTACTCGACGATCCCGACGTGCAGGTATTCGATAACTGCGGCCCAAATAACGTTCATCTGGAGCCGAATGTTGCGGCAGCCAAAGCCGGAAAGCACATCATTTCCGAAAAACCGCTGGGGCGCACTGCTGCCGAGTGCAAGGCGATGTGGGATGCTGCCGTCAAAGCCGGCGTCAAGCACCAGGTCGCATTCAACTATCGGTTCGTCCCTGCCGTCCGGCTGGTGAAGCAACTGATCGACCAGGGTAAGCTGGGGCAGATCTACCACTTTCGCGCCGCCTACCTGCAGGAATGGATTGCCGATCCTGACTTCCCGATGGTGTGGCGGCTGGACGCATCCGTTGCGGGAAGCGGCACGATCGGCGACCTCGGAAGTCACATCCTGGACCTGGGGCGCTACCTGGTCGGTGAACCCAAGAGCCTGATGGCGCGCACCGAAACCTTTATACCGGAGCGCAGAGGCGCAGACGGCAAGATCGAGAAGGTCACGGTCGACGATGCATTCCAGGCCATCGTGGAGTACGAGAATGGCGCCGTGGGGACACTGGAGGCTTCGCGCTTCTGCCCCGGGCGCAAAAACTTCAACACCTTCGAAATCAACGCCGAGCACGGGAGTATACGTTTCAACCTGGAAGCGTTGAATGAACTCGAAGTGTTCTGGAAGCACGGCGCGACCGATAAAGACACCATGGGCTTTACAAAGGTGCTGGTATCGGAGTCTTACCACCCATTCTGGAGCAACTGGTGGCCTCAGGGGCACTTCATCGGCTGGGAACACACTTTCACTCATGAGCTGGCTCACTTCTTCGATGCCATCGTCAATAACAAGCCCGTTACGCCTCATGCAGCGGACTTCGAGGATGGTTACAAAAACGCGGTGGCGTGCGATGCCATTCTCGAATCGGCCCGCACGCGCCGCCAGGTGGATATCAGGTATTGAACCGGTCTGTAGAATGTTAAAATCGTAAGCAACACTATGGATGCACAAAAGATCGCTTTAGTACAGCGCACCTTCGAGCAGCGTGTGCGCCCGATTGCTCATGAAGCCGGGGAAATCATGTACCTGCGCCTTTTCGAGATGGATCCGTCTTTGAAACCGCTGTTTAAAGGCGACATCAAACGGCAGGGCGAGATGCTCATGACCGCCATCGGACTGGCCATCCAGAGCCTGGACAACCCGGAGCAGGTCAAAATCGAGACGAAACAACTCGGCAAGCGCCATGCCGGGTACGGCGTACAAAGCACTAACTTCAACGTCTTCGGCGCTGCTCTGATGTGGGCGCTTGAGCAGGTCATCGGTGCGGACTTTACCCCGGAGGTCAAAGAAGCCTGGGGAGAAGCCTACGCAGTGCTGGCTCAAGCAATGCGCGAAGCCACCCACGAATAACACGCGAAGTCCGGGATCAACTATGATCCCGGATTTTCTTTCCTATACCCGCATTCCCCGCCTGGACATCATGCCGGAAAATAACGCCTTATCATCAGACAAACCAGGGCTGCTCTGTAATGAATTTATCGCAAGCAGCCTGCCGGCAGGCCAGATAACGCTGGTTCATGTCGGGGATGAGCGCGTAGCCGTGTACAACGCGGACGGGGCGTTTTATGCCACAGAGGAACGTTGTCCGCATACGGGTTGGCCCTTGAGCGACGGCGGCGAGTTGAGTGGCACGCAGGTTACCTGCCCGATGCATGGCTGGTGTTTTGACGTGACCAGCGGTGCAGTGATACGCGGTATCAAGGGCCTCTGCCTGAAGCAGTATCGCGTGCAGTTGGATGGCGATATTGGCCGCGTCATCCCTTTGGATTCTTGAATCGCTTCGGGGTATAGTGGGCGCTGCCAGTACATCGCCGGGCTGGCAGGCAGGCGTCTCGTCGCGGCATGTGCGTTATATGGCGGTAGTTGGACTGGTGCGGGAGGTTTGTAATGCTGATTGGAAGTAATGGAATGACGTACGAGTGGATAGAGAACTGGGCGCGCATCCCCGATACGGCCAGCGGACGCGAGAACGGGCGTACCCACGGCGTCGTGGTTACCAGGTCCGGGAATGTCATGGTCTTCAACCAGGCAGATCCGGCAGTACTCACCTTTGACCAGACCGGCGAACTGATCAGTAGTTGGGGGAGTCGCTTCGCCGGCGCACATGGCATGACCCTCGTCCAGGAAGGCAATGCCGAATACCTCTGGTTGACAGATCAAAGCTCCAGGGAGGTGGTGAAAACCACTCTGGACGGCCGGACGGTGCAGAACATCGAGCGGCCGAATCTGCCCGTGTACGACAAAGCCAACTACTCTCCCACCTGGGCAGCCGTTAACGAGGAAAGAAACGGCGGCAACGGCGACATCTGGGTGACAGACGGTTACGGCTCGAACTACATTCACCGCTACGACAAGAACGGTCGATATCTCAACAGCATCAATGGCGAGGAAGGCAGGACGGGGGCGTTCAGTTGCCCGCACGGTATATGGGTGGATACCCGCCGCAGCGAGCCGGAATTGTATATCGCCGATCGCAGCAATCACCGCATCCAGGTCTACAGCGTCGAAGGCGAGTACAGGCGCTCATTCGGCGATGCCGTCCTGACCAGCCCGGACGGCTTTATCACTCACGGTGAATATCTGCTGATACCCGAGCTGTTTGCCCGTCTCACCATCCTGGACGGCAACGATAAGCTGGTTTGCCATCTCGGTTCAAACGAAGACGTCGTAAAGGTGAAAGGCTGGCCTAACCTGCCTGCAGATCTGATTCATGCTGGTAAGTTCAACAGCCCGCATGGAATGGCAGCAGATATTGCCGGTAATCTGTATGTGGCCGAGTGGATTGTCGGCGGTCGCATCACCAAACTGGTCAGGCAGTAATCGACCCGGCTGTACAGCATGTGGCGGCGGCGCAAACCGCCACATGAACCTGTCCCTGCATCAGGCGCGTCGGGCGCGTTGCGCCAGCCACTCGAACAGGGGACGCGCCTTTGCAGGCAATGCAGTCTCGGCAGCGGTCACTGTGTGGCTCTTGTCATCAGTTTCGACCGTCAGCGTGTATTGAAATCGATCTGGCTGAGGCTTCTGCGGCATCAGGGTAGCGGGCAGGTGGAAAAAGTCGCTGCTCTCAACCAGTTGCTGGAGTGTTCGCGCTTCATCGTCTGCGAGCGAGTCTGTATCGACCGTGGTTGTCAGCCGGATACCTGCAAATCCGCCGGACCGCTCAAGTGAAATTCGCATGGATCGTACTCCGCGCCTTCGCGCAGTTGCTGCTGCACGGGCGCACTGAATCATCTCCGCTGCGCTAGACGACGCGCGCCACACTGCCGTTCAGCGCTTTCTTCACGTCTATTCGCGCCGGGAAGGCATCCCGTAACTCGTCGATATGGGTAATGACGACAATCAGCTCGAACTCATCCTGAATTGAGCGGATGGCTTCCACCAGCCGCTCGCGACCCTGGGCATCCTGTGTGCCGAAACCCTCATCGATAAACAGCGTCTGTAAGCGCGCTCCGGCGCGGTTTGCCAGGAGCTTGCTCAGCGCCACACGCACGGCGAAATTGATGCGGAATGCCTCGCCGCCGCTGAACAGCTCGTAGGGGCGTTCGCCCAGTTCATCGCTGATACGCAACTCGAGGGTTTCACTGACGTCCCCTTTCTGAGTCTGGCGCTGCGTCTCAAAGCGCACAGACATGCGCTCATTCGTCATGCGCCCGAGCAGATCTCTGGCCGTCTCCTCCAACTCTGGCAGAATGGCCTCGATGATCATGGCGGGCACACCATTCCTGCCGAATGCGATGCGCAATTCACCCAGCAGCGACCTCTGCTTATTCAGCCCGTCGATCTCATCGACCAGGCTGTCACGTTTGCCTTCAAGCGCATGGCAGGACTGCACGCGCTGATTGGCTTCACCGACCTTACGCTGTGCGGCGAAGAAATCCTGCCGCGCCCGGTTCACGGCCGCGTCGATCTGAGG
>JAKALH010000330.1 GCA_021813225.1 Chloroflexota bacterium | reverse complement strand
CGCTCATCTTCGACGTACTGACTTTTCCGGTAACCACCGGCCAGGCCGAGTTGCGGCGTTCCGCGGTAGAGACGCTGGAGGGCATCCGCAAGGTCAAGCAGGCGTTGCCGGGTGCATATACGTTACTGGGGGTGAGTAACGTCTCCTTTGGCTTGAAGCAAACGGCACGCGCGGCGATCAACAGTGTGTTCCTGCATCATGCCGTACAGTTCGGTCTGGATATGGCTATCGTCAACCCCAGCCATATCACGCCGTATGCGGAAATCCCTGAAGAGCAGCGCAACCTGATCGATGACCTGATTTTCGACCGCTCCGACGATGCGCTTGCCAGGGTCATTGCGTTCTATGAACAGAAAGGCAAAGCGCACAGCGGTGGCGGGAAGGCGGAGGTGCGCGCCGACCCGACGGAAAACATGACGGTCGCGCAGAAGCTGCACTGGCATATTCTGTTTCGCAAGAAAGACGGTGTAGAGGCGTTGATCGATGAGGCTGTCGCCACGTACGATCCGGTG
This sequence comes from Chloroflexota bacterium, assembly GCA_021813225.1. GTDB lineage: Bacteria > Chloroflexota > Anaerolineae > J036 > Brachytrichaceae > CAIXPS01. The sequence continues at coordinate 3,668 of JAKALH010000330.1, read as the reverse complement.
TGGGTTTTGAACAACGTGCTGTTGCCCGCCATGAAGGAGGTTGGCGACAAGTTTGGCGCCGGGGAACTAATCCTGCCGTTCGTCCTGCAGAGCGCGGAGGTGATGAAGAAATCCGTCGCGCGCCTGGAAACGTACCTGGAACGAAAAGAGGGAGTGTCTAAGGGCACGGTGGTATTAGCCACTGTCTTCGGCGATGTGCATGACATCGGCAAGAACCTTGTCGGCACCATCCTGAGTAACAACGGTTACGAGGTCGTCGACCTTGGCAAACAGGTGCCTGTCAACACCATCATCGACGCGGCGTTGCAGCACAAGGCTGCCGCCATCGGTCTCAGCGCGCTGCTGGTGAGCACGAGCAAGCAGATGCCAATCTGCGTGCAGGAGCTGTATCAGCGCGGGATCGATATCCCCGTATTGATCGGCGGTGCGGCCATCAACCGGCGTTTCGGGAACCGCATCCTGTTCATGGACGACGGTCAGGCCTACCCGCCTGGCGTCTTTTACTGTAAAGATGCTTTTGAGGGCCTGAGCAATATGGATCAGTTGGCGGGCGAACGGCGTTCGGCATTCATTACGGCTCACAAGGACGAAGCGCGTGCGGCGTTGCGGAAGGATCGTGAGCGCGAAGAGGCGGCCAGGCTGGCGGCATCGCGCGGCAGCGCCGCTGCGCGACCCACAGCCCGGCGCCAGCCGCTTGTGGAGGTGCCGGCGGCGCCATTTCTGGGCGCGCGTGCCATCGGACGCGAGCAGATCGATATCCGTCAGGTGATCCGTCATTTCGATCTCAACACCTTATACCGGCTGCACTGGGGCGGCAAGAACCGGCAGGGTGAAGTGTGGGAAGAACTGGTAAAGACGCTGTTCAAGCCAACGCTGCAGCGTTTTGAGGAAGAATTGGCGCAGACGCGCTGGCTTTCCTGTGGCGCGGTCTACGGATATTTCCGCGTAGCCAGCCAGGATGACGACTTGCTGGTCTTTGACCCTCAGGATGCAGAGCGTGCGGTGGCGCGCTGGACGTTCCCGCGCCAGCCTGCCGACATGGGAGGCGGACAGCGCCTGTGCTTGAGCGACTACTTCAGAACGCAGAGTGAAGGCGGCGATATCGCCGCATTGCAGGTCGTCACGGCAGGCGCGGAAGCCACTCGCCGCATCGAGGAGCTGCAGGCAGCGGGAAAGTACACGGAAGCCTATTACCTGAATGGGTTCGCCGACTCACTGGCTGAAGGCCTGGCAGAGTGGACTCATCAGCGCACACGGCGCGAACTGGGATTGCCTGTCAGCCGGGGATTGCGTTATTCCTGGGGATATCCAGCCTGTCCTGATCTGAGTCAGCAGGTGGATGTGCTGAGATTGCTGAAAGCGGAACAGCTCAATATCCGGCTGTCTGACGGCTATCAGTTGCTGCCTGAGCAAAGTACAGCCGCCATAATCGTTCATCACCCTGCGGCGGTGTACTTCACAACGGGTATCGAGCGCAGACAGCAGGATGCAGCGATACGTGAGGTGCTTGGTGAGCCGCGTCTGTAGGAGAGAGCGCTGGTTTACATCAACGGGCTGTGAGCAACCGGCCAGTTGCCAGTCTTCTCACAATGGCGACGAGTACCCGGCTGCCGCCATATAGCTTTGCATCAGAGCGATGAACTGCTCGACGTCAGAAGCGTTCATTTTCTCAATGCTTTGCTGAACGGACTGGCGTCTCTCGGCGGCCACGCGGTCGACGATTTGCTGGCCTTCCGCAGTGAGCGTGACGAAGACGGCGCGCCGGTCTTCTTCACTGCGGCGCCGTGTCACCCAGCCTTTCTCGACCAGCCGGTCAACAATGCCGGTCATGGTTGCTGAAGACTGCTGGATGCGCTCTGCCAGCTCGCTCATGCTGCATTCCGAGCCTTTATCGGATAACGCTTCCATGGTCAAATACTGTGCGACGGTTAAATCGTGGTGCGACAGTTTTTCCATCAGGTGTTTATTGCCCTGCATGACTAAGCGATCAAATAAGTGTTCAACGATGAGCGCCCGGTCAGCAGGATTATGATTTGTGCGTTCCATTACGCAAGGCATTATAGTCACACATTTCTAATAGAATAGACCTTCGCACCCATGTGCGTAACGTTATGAATGTATCGAAACTGGTCATCAAAGTAGGCACCAGCACACTGACGGCAGGCACTCCGCGCCTGAACCGCCGGCGTATGCTCGAACTGGCTCAACAGATGGTTGCGTTGCGCGAGCAACACCGCGAGGTGGTTCTGGTGACATCGGGTGCCATTGCGGCTGGACGGGAGCGATTCGGCAGATTCCATCGCCCCCTGGCCAGGACAGTGCCCGTGAAACAGATGCTCGCGGCGGTTGGCCAGACGCATCTCATGCTGGCCTGGGAGCAGGTCTTCGATATGTTCGACGTGCCCGTTGCGCAGGTGTTGTTGACCCGCGCCGATCTAAGCGATCGCCGGCGTTACCTGAATGCGCGCGATACCTTGAACACAATATTGGCGCACCAGACGCTGCCCGTAATCAATGAAAATGACGCCGTCGCGACCGATGAAATCCGTGTTGGGGACAACGACAACCTGTCCGCGTTGGTTGCCAATGTCGTCAGCGCCGATCTGCTTGTTATCCTGACAGATCAGGACGGGTTGTATACGGCTGACCCGCGCCAGAATCCTGCGGCGACGCTGATCCCGGAAGTGGCGCAACTCGACGATACCATCTGGAATCTGGCCGGCGCGTCGCGCAGCGGCCAGGGTGTCGGCGGCATGACGACTAAACTGCAGGCTGCCGATCTGGCGACACGCTCCGGAATCACCGTCGTCATGGCCAATGGTGCGCGCCCGAATGTGATCTATGATGCCGCGCAGGGCGCGCCGGTGGGAACGCGCTTTCTGCCCGCAGCCAGCAATATGGAAAGCCGTAAGCGCTGGATTCTGTCTGAAAAACCGCTGGGCGCTGTGCGTGTTGATGACGGCGCTGTACAGGCTTTGCTGGAAGGCAAGAGCCTGTTGCCGGTCGGCGTGCGTGAGGTGATCGATGAGTTCGAGCGCGGCGAAGTGATCGAGATACGGGACAGTGCCGGCAGAGAGATTGCGCACGGTATCACGCGCTACAACTCCGCCGACGCACGCCGCATCGCCGGCCGCCGTTCTTCGGAGATCGCCGGCATCCTGGGATATGAATTGGCATCCATGCTCGTGCATACCGATGACATGGTCGTCCTGCATCCCGTATCATTAAGTTTAAGGTAATGTAATGTCTGACACAACAAAGTACAACATCAACATCGAACGCAGCCTGAAGTGGTTGAAGAGCCTGCTGGTCGTCCCTGACGGCTCGATGGGCATCTATGAGCGCTATCGCATCGACAGGCAGGCTGTCAATCACTGGGTACGGCCGGTCTGCTGCATGGAGGCCGCGCGCCTGTTCATGGCCTGCGGCAGCTTCATTGAAAATCGCGAATATCAGGATATCGGACGCCGACTGGCCGCCTACGTCATGTCGCTGCAGCGAGCCGACGGCTGGTTTGCCGGCTCGTTCCCATTCTACAAATTCGTGATGGTCGCACCGGACGAGGAAGATATCGGCAGCCCGGAGAGCAGCGTTTTTGCGTTCCCCAACGACAACGGCAAGGTCGCCGAGATACTGCTGTGGTTCTACAGGCAGACCGGCGAGGCAAG
>JAKALH010000329.1 GCA_021813225.1 Chloroflexota bacterium | reverse complement strand
GGGATACTCCCTGTCGCAGCTCGCACATCGTTCCGCTCAGGATACGCTTTGCGATGGCTGCCCGCCAGGTTCGCGCCGCGGCGTGGCGCGCACGCGCTCCCACGCGGCGCGGATTTTACCCAGCGCCTCGTCGGTGTCGGGAACCTCGCCGTAGTGCGCCGAGATGTACGCAGCGGTGATGAGGTGCACGTCGGCATCCATAGCGGGGAATGCCGCGCATACGCCGGGCAGATAGTCGCTGGGGGTCTGCGCCGGCTGCCGCGCGTAGCCGCGTTTGGCGGCTTCATGCGCCATACGCGCGTAGATGCGCCGGATCGTCACCGCCGCCAGCCAGCGCCGCAGGTTGAAGCTGCGCAGAAAGCCGCTCTCTGTCGCGGGAGGGGGCGGCGGCTCGTCCTCGCCCGGGTCAAGTAAATCATCGCCGCTGGCGCGGATGACCTCAGTCTCGCGCCTCGCGCGGCCTGTCAGCCAGATCAGCGCGATGATGATGGCCGCCAGCGCCGCCATGCCCAGCGCATAGCGCAGCTCCGGGGATATCGTGATGGCGGACAGCGCGCTCTGTTGGGTCGGTTGCTGCGGCTGCCTGAACAGCGCCCCCAGGTTCTGCAGCGCTTCCAGCGGGTTGCGCTTGATATGGCTGAAGATGAGCGACACAATCCAGGTGATGATATAGCCGATGACGAACGCCACCGCCAGCACCGGCAGCAGGATGATGCCGATCAACAGGCGCAGCCCCTGCCCGATGGTGTCGCCGGTGAGCAGCGCGGCAACCGCCATGCTGGCAATCAGCGGCACGCTGACGCCCGCGCCCAGCGAACGCCACCATTTCGCGTCCATCGGCACCGGCCGCCCCGTTTCGCTGTGCTCCACATAGTCGATATGCGCCAGCGGCATGGCGAACACCGCCCCGGCCAGAAACGGCAGGATGTAGAACACCAGGTTATTCTCGGGGTTGAACGCCGTCAGCACCGCGAAGATGACGAACAGCAGCAGGCCCAGTTGCAGGCGCACGCGCGCGGCATCCGGGCCCAGGCTCGTCGAACCCAGCGCCACGCCGCGCCACCAGATCAGCGCTACCCCGGTGAACTCGACGAAGACGACCGACAGACTGTGCGTGTCCAGCAGGTGGGTGGCCTCCACGATGGCGAGCGAGAGCAGCAGCATCCCGACCAGCCAGCCGCCCAGGGCCAGCCGCTGTGCCATGGCGGACGCCTCGCGCTGCGCCAGCCCGCGCCGCGTGAACGCGATGCCGCACAGCAGCGCCCACGTCGCCCCCAGCGCAATCAGGGGGTCGACGGTGCGCAGCGGGGTCGGCACGATCATCAGGATCGGCTCGATCACCGACGCCTCTGCCAGTGCGAACAGTATCAGCAGGACGACGCGCCGCCGGTTCATGCGCGCGCGCCCGCCTCGCCAGTCTGCGGCACGTGGCCCAGCACAACCGGCTCCGCCGGACGCCCGCGCGCATCCCAGATGCCGCCCGACCAGAACGACTTCTGCGGCGGGACGTGGAAGACGGCGAAGGGCAGTTCCGGCACATCCGGCGGCTCGCGGTCCACCGAGATCAGGATGAGATTCTTGCCCAGGTCATGCAGGCGCAGCAGCGCCGCGGTGATTTCGGGCGTGACCAGCGGCGTCACCACCAGCAGGGTGGCGCCCAGCGGCAGGTGGCGCTGTTCGGTGAGCAGGAATATGTCGAACGACGACAGCGCGAAGGAGTACATGACGGCCAGGCTTTCCAGCAGGTGCGTGAGCTGGTTCGGCACCCGGCGCGGGCGCACGCGCAGCGCCGAAGGCAGGTACGGAGCGGTGCCGTTCGACGACAGGCCGACCGTGATGCCGCTTTCGCCGGCCCACACCGCCAGGCTGCCCGCCACCGACAGCGCCCATTCGAAGCGCTCGACATCGGTGCCGCGCCAGTCCTGCCGGAACGTGCTCACGTTCAGCATGATGACCGCCGTCGGCTCGCTGGTATGCTCGCACACGCGCGTCTGCAGGCGGCCGGCGTGCGCGGTGGCTTTCCAGTGCAACTGGCGGAACGAGTCGCCGTAGCGGTAATCCCGCGCGCCCATGATGCGCGAAGGGTCCTCGATCAGGCGGCGCAGCGCGGCGAGCGAGCCGAACGGATCGCGCGTGGGAATGCCCAGCGCATCGAGCGAGAATACGCGCGGGTACACGATCAGCGAATCCGCCAGCACGTCCACGCGCTCAAATTGCGACAGACCCAGCAGGTCGTAGGCGCGCAGGTAGGCGGTGCCGAAGGCGAAGTAGCCGCGCTTCATCGCGCGCAGGCGCGTCACGCGCGCGGTGTGCTCGCCCGGTTTGAGCGCCGACATCTGCCCCAGGTTGATGCGCTCTTCGGCGGCGGACACATCATCCGGCGGGGCGTCGACGCGCTGGAAGCCGGGCGGCGCAGTATCGGCCACCTGCAGCGACACCACCGGCAGACGCCCGCGGTTGGTGAGATTGCAGGACACCTCGACGACTTCGCCCATGAACAGGCGCGTCTCATTGAAGCGGCGTTCGTATGTCACGCGCTTCAACACGGTGCGGCGCAGCAGATTGCTGGCGGTGATGATCGCCAGGCTCAGCACACCGAGCGCGGTCAGCGCAGGCGCGCGCAGGACGACGCCGACCACGGTGATGAACAGCAGGAGCGTGACCCAGCGCTCGTCGAAGAACATTACACGGTGTCCACCGGCACAGGGGTGCGCTCCAGAACGTCGCGCAGGATGTCCTCTGCCTTGCGCCCGCGCAGGCGGCTCTGCCCGTCCACCACGATGCGGTGCGCCAGGGCATAGGGCGCGAGGGTTTTCACGTCGTCGGGCTGCACGTAATCGCGCCCGCGGATGGCCGCGAAGGCCTGCGCCGCGCGGTACAGGGCCATCGTGCCGCGCGGGCTGACGCCGATCTGCGCGCCGGTGGCTGTGCGGGTGGCGCGGCACAGGTTGACGATGTAACCCGCCACGCTCTTCTCCACGCGGATGGCGCGCGCCTGTATCTGCAGCGCCAGCAGGTCCTCGGCTTCCACCACGCTGCGCAGCGTCTCGAACGGGTCCTGCCGCTCGAAGCGCGCCAGAATGCGATGTTCCTCGTCTTCGTCGGGATAGCCCAGGCTGATGCGCAGCAGGAAGCGGTCCACCTGCGCTTCGGGCAGCGGGAAGGTGCCTTCCAGTTCAATCGGGTTCTGCGTCGCCATGACCAGAAACGGGCGCGCCAGCATCTTCGTCTCGCCGTCCACGGTGACCTGGCGCTCCTGCATGGCTTCCAGCAGCGCCGACTGAGTGCGCGGCGTGGCGCGGTTGATTTCGTCGGCCAGCACCACCTGCGCAAAGATCGGCCCGGCGCGGAACTCGAATACCTGTTCCTTCTGATTGAAGTAGGAGATGCCGGTCACGTCGCTAGGCAGCAGGTCGGGGGTGAACTGGATGCGCTTGAAGGTGCAGTTCAGGCTGCGGGCGATGGCTTTAGCCAGCGTGGTCTTGCCGATGCCGGGCACGTCTTCGATCAGGATATGACCTTCGCACAGCAGCGCGACGAGGGCGAGATTGATGACGTCGTCCTTGCCAACGATGACGTTCTGGATGTTGGCGCGCAGTTGCGCGGCGACCGAACTGATTGTCTTTTGTGCCACGCCGTGATTGTACTCGCCAACTCCGCCTGTGTGCGTGGGGTAAGGGTAATAACAGGTCGAAATAACGGCAGGCGGGAATGCCAGTTGTGCGCTTTGCCAGTCGGATATAGAGTAACTCAAGCAGGCAACGACGCAGCATTATCCAACTCAGATCATAAGGGGGAACACCATGCGTAATAAGCATCCACGCATATTCCAGCTAGCGATATTGTTTCTACTGTTCATCCTGATTGCAGGCATCCTGGCGGCCCTGACAAAGGTCGACGTCCGGCAACTCGGCGCCGGCGCGGCGCTCAACTCACCGCTGGCGGTGACGCCGCTGGCAGACCAACCCATCCCGGTGCCTCGCGAATATGGTCCGACGCGCATCCCGGTTGAGCAGCGGGCTGGCATGCAGATTCAATGGCAGACCTATGTGATACCGGGAGAGGGCCTGACTTTCCGCGCCCGTAGGGATTCTGCGATCGCGTCAGGCAAGAACTATGCCATGAAATATACGGCTGTCTCCATCATTCCTCGGTACATAGCCGGCGGTATGGGCTTCATGCAGTTCGACAAC
>JAKALH010000328.1 GCA_021813225.1 Chloroflexota bacterium | reverse complement strand
ATAGCGCCCGGCGAGGAAAGCGGCTCCGGGGCTGATGATGCGATACACCGCCACCAGGACGCGCTCCAGCGGTGTGGTGAAGAAGTAGAACAGCAGCGAGATGCCGATCACCATCAGCAGGAGCGAGCCGAATGTCAGAATCGTCTGCCAGGTGGCGTAGCCTGCCAGAAAGACGGTCGGTAACACGATCAGGATCATGGCGCTGAAGGCCAGCAGCACCAGGCCTGTCACCAGCAGACCAGTATCGGCGCGACGTTCGCGCAATTTAGTCAGGTCTTCCAGCGTGGGCTGGTCGGCGGCGGCCGGGTTCAGCACCACCATGACTTTGGTCGCGGCGGCTGCGCGCGCCGGGCTGATGGTAGCCAGTGCCAGAACCACGATGGTGATGGCGGTAGGAATCAACACCGCCTGCAACGTCCAGTTCGCCTGCACGCCGGCGGGCAGATTGAGATTGGTCAACAGGATGGGCACCATGATCCTGTCGTTGATCACTCGGCCCAGCAGCAGCCCAAAGACGATGCCGATAATGCCGAGGATGACTACCTCGATGATGACGATGCCAAACATCCGCGCGCGCGGCGAGCCGAGCACGCGCAGCACGGCCAGGTCGTACTTCTGTTCGGCCACGGTCGTCATCATCAGCGCGTTCACCATCAGGCCGATGATGCCCATGCTGAGCAGGCCGTAGAGGGTGATGTAGGTTTGCGTATAGGAGTATCTCTGCGCGGATTTCTCAAGGCTGGTGTATTTGGGCAGGCTGACAACGTATCCGGCGCCAAGCTGATTGCGCACCCGCTCGCCCACAGCGCGCGCCTGTGTCACGGTAGCGCGTGCGTTGTTGATGCCGCTGGCGCTGGACTGCCACACCAGCAACAACTGATTGGCCTGGCCGGCGGCGCTCAACCACCTTTGCGCGTCGCCGAGAGACAGCACCAGCGGATTGGATACATTGCTCAGGCCATTCAACACCCCGATGCCAGATACGACGAACTGCGCTGACACGCGCAGCGTGCTGGTGTTCGTAATGGCCGCTTGACCGGCTGCGCGTTGCGTGGGAATGGCATACGACAGCAGAATCTTGTCGCCGACTCGCGCGCCCAGTAAGCCGGCGGTGGCGCTATCGAGGAAAACCTGCCCGGGCGCGGGCGGGTAGACGCCGGCGCTCTTGACGTCACCGGGTGCGCTCGGTGCGCTGGCCGTCGTCGCTGGAGCATCTCCACCACCGCCTCCGCCACCGCCGCCATCGGTGTTGCCTCCGCCTGTATTGCCTCCGCCTGAACCGCCGCCGCCTCCCTGTCCGCTGTCGATGGGCCTGATTGTGCCTCCGATGCGGACGCCCAGGATACTGATGCCGCCCTGAATGTTGCTGCCACTGCTCCGCGCCAGGGATACCAGGTGATCCGATTGCGGGTTGATGGCGACGAAGGTGACGGCCTGGCCGTTCAGAACGCCAACCTTGCGCGCTTCCACGCTGGCTTGAATGCGCGGGTACATGCTGACGATCCGGCCATAGGCAGCCCGCGACAGGGCCTCCACCCGGGTAATGGTGAAGAAGGGCGTCGCCGCTAAATCGCTTTTAGCGATGCTGAGATCGTAACCGCCGGTTTTGTTGCCCGCCGCCTGGATGGTGAACTGGCGTTGCGTATCCACCAGAGCCAGCAGGGCGCCCACCAGCGCGACGCCGACCGCCAGCGCCAGCGCGATGATGGCCGTGCGCAGCTTGTGGTGCAGCACTGACTTGAATACGTATTTCAGGCTCATTTCATACCCGCAGAGTTCATCACGGCGTCTTCCGTTTCTATCAGCTTGCCGTCGCGCATATTGATGACCCGCGTGGCGAATCTGCTCATGCGGACGTCATGCGTGACAAACACGATGGTGGTGCCGCGCTCCTGGTTGAATTGCACGAGCAGGTTCATGATTTCCACCGCGGTCTGCGTATCCAGGTCGCCGGTCAGCTCGTCGCCGACCAGCACGGGCGAGTCGTTGGCCAGCGCGCGGGCGATGGCTACGCGCTGCTGCTGGCCGCCCGAAAGCTCGCTGGGATAATGATTCATGCGATCGCTCAGGCCAACCAGGCGCAGCAATTCCTGCGCGCGTTTACTGTCCTTTTTGCCCAGCAACACCATCGGCACCTGCACATTTTCCAGCGCCGTGAAGCTGCTGAGCAGGTTGAAGTTTTGAAAGACGAAGCCCATCTTGCGCAGGCGCAGGCTGGCCAGCTTCTCTTCGCTCAATGGAATGATATTCACGCTATCGACAATCACGTGCCCGCGGCTGGGAGTATCCAGGCCGCCCAGGATGTTGAGCATCGTCGTCTTGCCGCTGCCGCTGGGTCCCATGAGACACAATATCTCGCCGCGGCGCACATTGAGGGTGACGCCGCGCAAGGCCGGCACAGCCTCTTTGCCCATCACGTAGCTTTTGTGTACGTCCTCGACCTGTATGATGTAGTCGAGAGCGCCTTTATTCTGGCCATCGGGATCGTTGCGGCCGGGGCCAGCAGAGCCATCGCCACGCTTGCCGCCAGCTTTCTTATGAAACATTTTTTGATGCCTCTCAAGTTCCAATAGCAGCCAACGCCTGATGTGAATCAGGTCAGTTGGCGATCGTAGTAAAGTAGCAACTTGGATCAGGCGCAACTAAACTTTTTTGCAGTGTAAGTCTGCAAGATGAAGCCGCGGTTAAAGCGTGGCGGGAAGGGCATCCGAAAGCGACCCTGGTCACAATGGCAGCGCAGGCGTCCAGCAATTCGCCCGCAACGGGCCTGCGCACGTCGCCGCGAAGTGTGTTTGAATAGGTCTTTGGGAGCAAATATGAAAACGATGCTGGCGGCCGTGCTGCACGATTTCGGCGACCTGCGCCTCGAAGAAGTGCCCGTACCCCAGGCAGCCGAATACGGCGACGTCGTCGTCGCCATCAAATCCTGCGGCATCTGCGCGACAGACTACAAGGCGATCAAGGGCATCCGGCGCAATGTGAACTTCCCGTTCGTACCCGGCCATGAACCCAGCGGTATCGTTGCCGAAGTCGGGCCGGGCGCCACGCATTTCAAACCCGGCGATGAGGTGATCGTGATGCCGTCAGGATATTGCGGTTACTGCAAGCACTGCCGGGTGGGCAACACCCACTATTGCGAGAACGCCTTTACCACCGGCGGAGACGGCCCGGTGCATGTCTGGCCGGGCGCTTTTGCGCAGTATATGCGCACCAGAGATACCAGCCTGTTTCATAAACCGGCCAACCTGAGTTTCGACGTGGCTGCGCTGACCGAGCCGCTATCCGGCGCATGGAAGGGCGTCATTCAGTACAGTGAAATGAAGGTGGGCGACGATGTAGTCGTCATCGGCGTCGGCAGCATCGGCCTGTTGTGCATGATGGTCGCGCGCGCAGCCGGCGCGGGAAAGCTGGTCGCAATTGACACCAGCGAGTATGCGCTGCGCAACGCCCTGGCGCTGGGTGCGACGCATGTCGTGAATCCGGCCAGCGGCGACGCCAGAGCGCAGGTGTACGACATCACGCCGGAAGGGCCGGATATCATCGTGGAAGCCGCCGGCCCCATACAGGCGGTGCGCCTGATGGTCGACCTGCGAAGGCGCGGCACGCGCTGGAATGTGTTCGGCATCACCACACACGAATCCTTTGAACTGGACGGCGGCTATACCCACTTCCTTGAGGGGCGCATGGACGCCAGCTTTGGCACGAACCCGCTGGCGATGTCCAAAGCGATCCGCCTGATGGACCGCGGTCTGGTCGATGTCGAGCGTATTATTTCGCACCGCTTCCCCCTCTCGCAGATTCACGACGCATTGCAGGTCATGGGTACGCCAGACCGCAACAAGATCGTCATCAACCCATGAACATCACGCGGCCGGAGTGGTCGGTTCCGCCGCAGTTTCGCAGACGCGGCTGATTGCGCTCTGACCAGGATGGCTCAGCGCAACGGTTTAGTCGCGCGCACGACGTAGCTGGGCGTGAAGAACAGGTACTCCGGTTTTGATTTTTCGACGTCCTGCCATTCCCTGTCTTTGAAGAAGCGCACATATTCGTTCGCGAAGTCGGTGTCGATAATGACGGCGCGCCCGCCCGGCTTGAGCACGCGCGCGATTTCCTTCAGGACGCGCACGCGCTCGTCTGGATCGAGCATTTCGTGGATGACCCAGCTCGACAGCACGACGTCGAAATCATTGTTATCGTAT
>JAKALH010000327.1 GCA_021813225.1 Chloroflexota bacterium | reverse complement strand
TCCTGCAGGGCGTTATGGGTGTTGGCAAACAGGTTGTTCGGCGGGTACGACCCGTTAGTCCGGTACATGGGCAGCTTACAGCCTGCCGCCTGCTGACATTCGTAGTACCCCTGGTCGCTCACCATCCAGACGGTCTTTTTAGGGTCACCGCCGCTGTTGGCCCATGAAATCGATTTCTGGATTTCCTGGCGCGTCCCGCCGCTGGTGCCCGAACACACCATGCCCGCTCCAAAGATCACCGGCAGCTCAATATCGATCAGCCGGCAACTGCGCACCGAGCCGATTTTATCCGGCAGGTTGGTGTGGTACAGGGCCGTGAAGCGCGTGATGCCGCCCTCGGTGTAATGCTCTACCACAACATCCGCCAGCGCCAGGCCCGTCTGCGGACGCACATCGGGCGAATTGGACACCTTGACCAGTATCGGTATCTGCTTGGCATTGGCGGGATCAATGAGCAACCCTGTAAACGGGTTCAAATTAGGGTCGGGGGTCGCAGTTGGTATTGCCGTCGCCGTGGCTGTCGGCGTCGGCTGAACCGTTGCGCTGGGCGTCGCCGGCGCGCTGGTGCTAGTCGGCACAGGCGTCGATGTCACCACGATAAACTGCATGGCGGTGGGAGAAGCCCCCGGCGGCGTCGCTGTAGTCGTACTGCAACCGGCTGCGAGTGCAACAAGTACTGCGATGCTGATAGCTCTGATCGACCAGGGACGAACTGCCTGCTTCACTCGTAAGCCTCCGACGGACACAAATGGTTCGCGCAATTGATAGACGAATATAGAACTCAATGGTAAAATGGCGCTCTGTGCGTTGGTCAGGCCCTCATCGTCTAGTGGACCAGGACACAGCCCTTTCAAGGCTAAAACACGAGTTCGAATCTCGTTGAGGGCATGTGGAGTGCGTCAGACGTTACCGTTTGACGCACTCTCCGTTTCCAGCACATCGTATAGCTGCTCGCAGGTCAGGCACCTGGCCTTCCCCCTGCCTATATCCACCAGCAGGCCGCCATCGCCGGTGGGACAGGGCATCGCGATTGGCCTGTTCCAGGTGGTGAACTCACACTCTGGATAGTTGGCGCAGCCGTAGAAAACCCGGCGCGTCTTGCGCATGCGTTTCTCGACGATCTTGCCGCCGTCCAGCGGGCAGCACACGCCCGGCAATCCGATTGCCTCCACATGCCGGCATTTGGGAAAGTTGGTGCAACCGATAAAACGGCCATAACGCCCGTCTTTATAGGCCAGCGGGCTGCCGCAATCCGGGCACATCTCGCCGGTGTACTCGACAACCCGCTCGTATTGCGGGATATTCGCAGCGGCCTGTTCGACTGCCGCCTTGAACGGATCATAGAACTCGTGCAGCACAGGCTGCCATTCCCGTTCGCCTGTCTCGATACTGTCGAGATCGTCTTCGATGTGCGCGGTGAAACCCACGTCGATGTAGCGCGGGAAGTTGCCCACCAGCAGGTCATTCACCTGAAAGCCCAATGGCGTCGGGCGCAGTTGCCTGCCTTCTCTCACGACGTAGTTTCGTGACTGAATAATTGAGAGAATACTGGCGTAGGTGCTGGGACGCCCGATGTCGTCCTCTTCCAGCGCCTTGATCAGACTGGCTTCCGTGTAGCGCGGCGGCGGCAATGTGAAATGCTGGCTCGGGATCAGCCTCAACAGGTCCAGCAGCTCATCCACGCTGAGTTCCGGCAGGCGGCGACCGCTTCCCTCTTCCTCCTCGCTGAGCACTTCGCCCTCGTCGTGGCCTTCTTCATAAACCTTCAGGAAGCCCGAAAACTTGACGACTGACCCGCTGGCGCGGAACAGGTACGCCGCACCGCCGCCTTCACCCTCAACAGGCGGTGCGGCTGCTCGGCCGCTTTCTCCGGCAGGCGCCGCAATATCCACCGTCGTGGCGTCGAAGACGGCATTAGCCATCTGGCTGGCGACATAGCGCTTCCAGATCAGGTCGTACAACCTGAACTGGTCGCGGTCCAGGTAATCCTTGATGTCATCCGGCGCCCGCATCGCCACTGTGGGGCGTACCGCTTCGTGCGCCTCCTGCGCGTTCTTGCTGCGCGATGTGTAACGCGGCGGCTGTTCCGGCAGGTACTCGCTTCCGAAACGGCCGGCAATCAATTCGCGCGCTTCCGCCTGCGCGGATGTCGCGACATTGGTCGAGTCCGTGCGCATGTAGGTGATCAGGCCCTCCGGTCCATCGCCCACGTCGATTCCCTCATACAACTGTTGCGCCACCGACATCGTCTTGCGCGCGTTGAAACCCAGTTTCCGGCTGGCCTCCTGCTGCATGGTGCTGGTGGTAAACGGCGCAGCCGGACGGCGCACGCGGTCTTTGCGGTCGACTTTATAGACGCTGTAGAGTGCCCCCTCCAGGGCGTCGGTAATGCGGCGTGCATCGCCCTCGCTCTTCAGATCAGGGTCGACGCCGTTTACCTTATACAGCCGCGCCACGAACGACTTGCCATTGCCGTTCGTCAGAGGCACATGTCCATTGCCGTTGGAGATAGCGCGCTTTGACAGTTCCGCCTCGACCGTCCAGTACTCCAGCGGCACGAATGCCTGAACCTCGCGCTCGCGCTCCACCACCAGCCGCAATGCGACCGACTGCACGCGCCCTGCGCTCAGGCCCTTGCGCCCCATCTTGTCGCGCAACAGCGGACTGAGGGTGTATCCGACCAGGCGGTCCAGGATTCGGCGCGCCTGCTGCGCATTCACCAGGTTCTGGTCCAGTTCGCGGGGATGCGCAAAAGCGTCGTCAATGGCGTGTTTCGTGATTTCGTGAAACTCAACCCGGCGCACCGGCTTGTCGACAAGCGCCTTTTCAAGGACATGCGTCAGGTGCCACGAAATCGCTTCCCCTTCGCGGTCCGGGTCGGTAGCCAGCCAGACCTCACTGGCGTCGCGGGCTTGAGCTTTCAAGTCTTTAACGACCGTTTTCTTCGCCACCGGCACGCAATAGCGTGGCTCAAAGTTGGCGGTCAGGTCGACGCCCAGACGATTCTTGGGAAGATCGCGCACGTGGCCGATCGATGCTTCCACATGGTAGCCGCGCCCGAGGAACTTGCCAATGGTGCGCGCCTTGGTCGGCGACTCGACGATGACCAGCGGTTTCCGACCGGGTTTGTGCTTGACCGCGGCTTTTGGCGTTTTCTTATCCGATTTCTGCGCTGGCGTGCGGATGACCGCCGGCGGTGTCATACCTTCATGTTCCGGCGTGCGTCCCATCCGAAATAACTTGTCATTGCCGCAATTGGAGCAGGTACCCTGGGTTGCCGGGGAACCGTTTTTGAAAAATATCGGTCGGGGATTGAGCAATTCGTGCTTACCCCTGCACTTGAAACAAAAAGCTTCCATGTTGCCAGAAGACAGTTGAAGCCGTCAATCGGGTGCTGCACCGTCGCTACAGCGATGATTCACCCGGCGCGGTCTTCAAGCGCCTTCAAAATCTCCTTATTGAACCGACCCACGCTGAATCGCTCAGCGTGCGCCCGAATCTGATCGGGCGCGAACGTACACGCCTCGAACCGCCTGACTGCCTGCATCAACGCTGGCACTGTCTGGCGGTTAAACAAGACACCAGTTATACCATCGATGACGGTGTCCACCGCGCCGCCGCCGTCGAAAGCAATCACGGGCTTGCCACAAGCCATGGCGTTGAGCGGTGCGATGCCGAAGTCTTCCAGCCCGGGGAAGATGAATGCCCGGCAACGTGCCAGCAGGTCGCGCAATGCGGCATCGTCAACGCGCCCCATTAGTTTCACATTAGAACCGGCTGATTTCTCAAGTCGGGCGCGGTCGCGCCCCTCTCCGGCGATAACCAGCGGCAGGTTCAACTGGTTGAAAACCTCCACCGCCAGGTCAATCCGCTTATAGGGCAGCAGGCGCGATACGATCAGGTAGAAGTCGTCACTTCTGCGGGAAACGTCGAATTTCTCAACCTGCACCGGCGGATAGATGATGTCTGACTCGCGACCATACACATTGCGGATGCGCTGCTGCACTTCGGACGAGATTGCAATGAATCGGGTGACGCGCCGCGAAGCCGCTATTTCCCATCGTCGCAACACCACGTTCATCACACGAAGCAGCGCGGCAGCCGCGCCGGGGATGCTCTCTCGCGTGGCATAACTGTCGAAGTCAAACGTAAATCGCGTCGGAGTCAGGCAGTAACAGATGTGCCGCCCGGCGGTGCGCGCCCCGATGCAGAACGCGCTTTTGTTGCTCAGCACCA
>JAKALH010000326.1 GCA_021813225.1 Chloroflexota bacterium | reverse complement strand
CGAGAACGTCGAGCAGCCGCTCATCTATGCCGGCGTGCGGATGCGCGAACGCCGCGAGCGCGCCAGGCAGGCGCTGGAGTCGGTGGGGCTGGGCGACCGACTGAAGCACCACGCCAACGAACTGTCGGGCGGCCAGCAGCAGCGTGTGGCTATTGCCCGCGCGCTGGTCAACAGGCCATCGCTGATCCTGGCCGACGAGCCGACCGGCAACCTGGACTCGCGCTCCGGCGAGGAAATCATGTGCCTGTTCCAGCGCCTGAACGCCGAGAGCGGCATCACGGTCATCTTCGTCACGCACGACCTGCGCATTGCCAGCCACACGCGCCGCATCCTGCGCATCGCGGACGGCCAATTGACCGGCGACAGCGCGGTCGAAAACCAGATCGTCGCCTGCCCGGAGCCGCTGGCGACAGGCGCGCAGCAGGCCGCGCGGTGAAGCCATGTATGTGATCGAGGTGATCCGGCTGTCGCTGTACACGCTCAGGGCGAACAAGCTGCGCGCGGCCCTGACGATGTTCGGCATCAGCATCGGCGTGGGCGCGGTGATCGCGCTGCTGGCGATCGGCGCGGGTGTGCAGGCCTACATCACGCAGCAGTTCACCAGCGCGGGCACCAACCTCGTGGCGGTCGTACCGGGGCAGATCCAGCGCGGCGGCGGGTTCGGCCCGCAGTCGCCGCTCAGTATGTCCGATTACCGCGCGGTGGCGGGCAGCATCCCGTTCCTGCTCGATACGGCAGCCGATTTCACCGGCGTGGGCAACTTCACCTACGAGTCGCTGAACTCGCAGGTCAACGTGTCGGGCGTGACGCCCAGCTACCAGCGTGTCCGCAACTGGCGCGTACGCATCGGGCGCTTCGTCGACGACAGCGACTACGGAGGGCGCTCGCGCGTGGTGGTGCTGGGGCAGACCGTCGCCAACGACCTGTTTCCCGGCCAGAACCCGCTCGACGCCGTCGTGAAGATCAACAACGTCCCGTTCCGCGTCATCGGCGTGATGGAGGCGAAAGGCGCCAGTTTCCTGGGCGATCAGGACGCCGTGGCCTTCATCCCGCTCACTACCGCTCAGGAACGTCTGTTTCAGGCATCGGCGCAGACCAGGGGCGGCGACCGCAAGGTCTCGACGATTTATCTGCAGGTGACGGACGACGGCGCGCGCCCGATCGTCGTGGCGGCGGTCAAGGCGTTGCTGCGCGAACGCCATCGTATCGCCCCGGATGATCCCGATGACTTCTCCGTCGTCAGCCAGACCGATCTGATCAACACCTTCGGGGCGGTGACCGGCGTGCTGACCATCTTCCTGGGCGCTATCGCGGCCATCTCGCTGCTGGTGGGCGGCATCGGCATCATGAACATCATGCTGGTGAGCGTGACCGAGCGCACGCGCGAGATCGGCCTGCGCAAGGCCGTCGGCGCGACGTCGCGCGCCATCCTCGGGCAGTTCCTGGCCGAGGCCATGTTCCTGTCGCTGCTGGGCGGCGTCATCGGCATCGGCATCGGCGTGGGCGGAGCGTTCGCCGTCTCGAAGGTGGCGGATATTCAACCCGAGGTGCAGGCTGGAGCTATCGTGCTGGCAGTGGGATTCTCGCTGGCGGTGGGGTTGTTTTTCGGCATCTACCCGGCGCGCCGCGCCAGCCGCCTGAATCCCATCGATGCTTTAAGGTTTGAGTAGAACTCATCTCAAAAACCATTGCGTAACAGGATTTATTAAAGCAACGGCGCTGACGCCTGTCTGCACAGGCCGTTTTTGTGCTAACGTAACAGAGTCATATGCTCGATTTTCCTGTTTCCCCCGGTCTTCGCGTCACGGTCGCCGAAAGTCGCCCCGTGCCGGTGCCTGCTGAGCCGCGCATTGCGCCAGCCGGCGCGCGACAACTTGCCGATATCGTGCGCCCCGGCATGCGCGTGACGATTGCGTTCACCGACGCCACGCGCGCCTGCCCCGACGAATGGCTGATCGGCAGGCTGTTCGGCGAACTGGAAACGCTGGGCGTGAAGGACGATTCGATCACGCTGCTGTGCGCCACCGGCCTGCACCGCCCCATGACGCCCGCGGAGCGCGCAGCCAAGCTGGGCGCAAAGTTGTCCAGGCATGGGCGCATCGTCGACCACCGCGCGCAGGACCCCGCCGCGCTGGTCAGCCTGGGCGAGATCGATGGTTTGCCAGTTGTAGTCGACCGGCAATGCCTGGAGACGGACGTGCTGATTGCAACTGGCGTGGTGGAACCGCACCAGTATGCGGGTTACTCCGGCGGAGCGAAGACGGTGGTCATCGGCTGCGGCGGTGAGGCGACTATCCAGGCCACCCACAGCGCCGCGATGCTGGACCAACCCGGCACACGGCTGGGCAATATCGCCGGCAACCCGTTCCAGCGCTTCGTGCGTGTGGCCGGCGCCCGCATCGGGCTGGATTACGCGGTGAACGTCGTCTTGAACGACGCCGGGCAGATGCTGCTGGGCGCGTCCGGCGAGCCGGCCGCCGTGCACGATGCGCTGGTAGCGCAGGCGCGCGCCATCTATGAAGTCGGCGTGGAGCGCCCGGCGCACCTGGCGCTGGCAGGAGTCCCCGCGCCCAAGGCCGCCAACCTGTATCAGGCCAGCCGGGCCGCCACGTACCTTGCTCTGGCGGATCGCACGCCGCTGCTGCCGGGCGCCCCCATCGTGCTGACCGCCGCCATCCCCGAAGGCGCAGGGCAGGGCGCGGGCGAACGGCGCTTCTACGAGATGCTGGCGCAGGCACAATCGCCCGCGGCGTTGATCGAACGCCTGCGCCGCGACGGATTCCCCGCCGGCGCGCAGCGCGCCTACATCCTGGCGCAGGCGCTGGCCGACCATCCGGTCATCGTCGCAGGGGCGCAGCATCCCGGCGTGGTGCGCGCCTGCCATATGCACGCTGCGGCGGATGTGCCGGCCGGGCTGGCGCTGGCCGAGGAACTGGCGCGCCGCCATTTCGGCATCGCCGCACCGCAGCAACTCGATCTGCTGGTCGTGCCGGACGCTCTGTTGACGCTGCCGCATCTGGCCTGAGCCGATTGCGCGGTTTGGTAAGACAATCTGGCATTACTGGAGGTTGTACATGACCGATTCACAGACCGCAGCCAGACTCGCCATCAATGGCGGAACGCCTGCCGTGCGCCAGCCGCTGCCGCCCATGTACCCGGGCGGGCTGCGCATCGGGCAGGAGGAGGAGGACGCCGTCGTGGAGGTCATCCGCAGCAAACGGCTCTTCCGCTACTATGGCCCGCAACCGGGGCCGTCGAAGGTAGCGGAACTGGAGCGGGCCTTCGCGGCGCACATGGGCGCTGCGCACTGCGTGGCCGTCACGTCCGGCACCGGCGCGCTGATGTGCGCTCTGGCCGGAATCAGCATCGGCCCGGGCGACGAAGTGATCGTGCCGGCCTATACCTGGATTGCTTCGGCGTCGGCGGTGTTTGCCGCCGGCGGCGTGCCCATCCCCGCCGAGGTGGACGAGTCGTTGACGCTCGATCCCGCCGACGTGGAGCGCCGCATCACTGCGCACACGAAGGCGATCATGCCGGTGCACATGCGCGGCGCGCCGTGCCGTATGGATGCGTTAATGGATGTGGCGCGCCGGCATGGCTTGAAGGTAGTGGAGGATACTGCGCAGGCCGACGGCGCCAGCTTCCACGGGCAGCGCCTGGGCAGCATCGGCGACGTGGGCGCGTTCAGCCTGCAGTTCAACAAGATCATCACCAGCGGCGAGGGCGGCATGGTCATCACCAACAGCCACGACGTGTTCAAGCGCGCAGTGATGTTCCATGATGTCATCGGCGGGCCGCGCAACAACATCCCGGAGGACGAGATTCTGCCGGGCGTCAACTTCCGCATGACCGAACTGCAGGCGGCGGTAGCGCTGGTGCAATTGCGCCGGCTCGACGGCCTGCTGGATCAGATGCGCCAGCGCAAGTCGATGCTGAAGAATGCGATGGCCGGTGTGGCGCAGCGCAAGGGCGTCACCTTCCGCGCCGAGAACGACCTTGCCGGCGATGCGGCCATCTGTCTGATCTTCTTTATGCCCGAAGCGGCGCGCGCGCATCAGGTGGCCGAGGCGCTCACGGCGGAAGGGGCAGGCGCCGGCGTGCTGTACACCCCCGGGCGCAGCGACTATCACATTTATCCGTACTGGTCGCCCATCATGAACAAGCGCACCTGGACGCCGGCGTCGGGTCCGTGGCGCTGGCACGAGGGCGAGGTGAACTACAGCCCGGACATGTTCCCGCGCA
>JAKALH010000325.1 GCA_021813225.1 Chloroflexota bacterium | reverse complement strand
CGAATTCCGCGCGCACGCTCAGGCGGTGCGCGATTTTCTGGGCGCGGGGTTGAGTTTGCGCCGCACGATTTTCCTGGGCGACGCCAACGCACTCGTTGTCCCGATGCCGATTCTGTTGCCGCTGATGGATGTGGTGCATCAGGTCTATGATGTCGAACGGCTGGGCGGCATCTACGCGTTTCTGGATGGATTCAGCGGCGAGCGTAAATCGGTCTCCGATTACGCGGCGCTGGCATCGCGCGGCCTCAAGCGCGTCTATATCGGCATGGAAAGCGGCAACGACAGCCTGCTGCGTTTCCTGAATAAACCCAGTAGAGCCGACGAGGTGGTGCGCACGGTTCAGGCGATGAAGTCGGCAGGTGTAGCGGTGGGCATCATCATATTATTGGGCGCTGGCGGCCGTCAGTACGCTTCCGCGCATGTCGCCGATACCATCGCCGCTGTCAATGCCATGCCCCTGGATATGGATGACATCGTGTATTTTTCCGAACTGGTCGTCGATGAGGGCATGGAGTATGCCAAAGCCGCATTCGAAGCCAGACTCTCGCCGTTGACAGGAGCGGAGCGCGTCGCACAGGGCGAGGCTATCGAAGCGGGTTTGCGCTTTTCCGAACGGGGCGGCATACCGCATATCAGCCGTTACGACATACGCGAGTTCGTATACTGAGCGAGGTCAGCATGTCCTTTCAACCGCATACTGTCATTGAGCCGTTTCGTATCAAAATGGTGGAACCAATCCGCCATATCTCGCAGGCGGAGCGAGCCGCCGCACTGGCCGCCGCCGGCTACAACCTGTTCCTGTTGAAAGCGGAAGATGTGCTGATCGACCTGCTCACCGATTCCGGCACCGGCGCGATGTCATCCGCGCAGTGGGGCGGGATGCTGCAGGGCGACGAATCGTATGCCGGCGCGCGTTCGTTTTTCCGCTTCGAGTCCGCGGTGAAGGACATCACCGGGCTGAAGCACGTTATCCCGACGCACCAGGGGCGCGCGGCTGAGCGCATTCTGTTCGGCTCCTGCCTGGCGGAGGGCGATGTCGTCCCCAACAACACCCACTTCGACACCACCCGCGCGAACGTCGAGTTTCGCGGAGCGACGGCGCTCGATATCCCTGTGCCGGAAGCGCTGCAGCCGCAACTGGTGCGCCCGTTCAAGGGCAATATCGACCTGGACGCGCTGGACGAGGCGTTGACCCGACATGCCGGACACGTGCCGCTCGCGATGATCACGGTGACGAACAATTCCGGCGGGGGTCAGCCGGTCAGCATGGCCAATATCCGCGCTGCGCACGATATCTGCCTGCGCCACGCTGTACCGCTGTTTCTGGATGCCTGTCGCTTCGCCGAGAACGCCTGGTTCATCAAGATGCGCGAAGAAGGTTACGCGGATAAAAGCCCGTTTGAAATCGCCCGCGAGATGTTCAGCTATGTGGATGGCTGCACCATGAGCGCCAAGAAAGACGGCCTGGCAAATATCGGCGGCTTTCTCGCGCTGAACGACGACGCCCTGGCGCGCAAATGCAAGGACCTGCTCATCCTGACCGAGGGGTTCCCAACCTATGGCGGCCTGGCCGGTTATGACCTTGAGGCGATTGCAGCGGGTCTGCACGAGGTGCTGGATGAAGACTACCTGCATTACCGTATTCGTTCCGTGCAGTATCTGGGCGAGAAAATGACCGCCGCCGGTATCCCGATCGTACTGCCGACCGGCGGGCACGCCATCTACATCGATGCCAGGGCCATGCTGCCGCACATCCCGCAGAGCGAATACCCGGCCTGGGCGCTGTCGCTCGTTCTGTACCTGGTGGGCGGTGTGCGTTCGGTGGAGATCGGTTCGGTGATGTTCGGCCGCCAGCCTGACGGCACCGAGAAGCCGGCATCCATGGAACTGGTTCGCCTGGCATTCCCGCGCCGGGTCTATACACAAAGCCATGTCGATTACCTTGCCGAGGTGCTGCTGTACGTGAACCGCATCAAGGCAAGTATCCGCGGCGTGCGCATCGCCGAGTCGCCCGATACGCTGCGCCACTTCAGCGTGCGCATGCTGCCGGCGCACGGTGCGCTGTGCGAGGAATAGCGCATCCAGTAAACCTGACCGGTCGTTTAAAGACCTGGCGGGTATGGTTCTGGATTCCCCGCCTGCGCGGGGAATGACGGGTTGTGCGCGGGAATCCTGAACTGCGTCTCGCCGTCATGCCCGCTCGGCGCCGCCCGTCTCCGGGGCTACGAGCTGCATCGGGAACTTCAGGCAACTACCTTAAGGTTTGAGCGTGATGGCGGCATCAGGCCACGGTCTGCCATCGGCGCGGGTCGCTGTAATGCGCTGACCGGTGTCCGGGTCGTAGACACCGGCTACCAGCGTATGCGCCTGTGAAAGGCCGGGCAGCGCGATGCGTTGCGTGAACTGTTCGCCGACGTCCCAGATAGTGCCAGCCTTCATCCGCCCCCTGGTACAAAGGTGTCTTCAGGCTGACCATGACCCCGAGTGCGATGAATGCTGCAGCCAGCGCCCAGGCGGCTATCGGCGAGCGCAATATAGCCTGTACCAACCGGACTGCTTCGACATGGCGTAATGACCGGGATACGCGATGCATTGCGAGCTGTTTTAACGGACGAACCAATAGACGGATTCGAGCGATCGCGCCAGTATTACGCTCCGGCAGGCGTTAAGCAACACAGTACAATTTTGATGTGCTTGACAGTATTATCGGGCTGGATATCGGCACTACCAACGCCAAAGCACTCATCTACGACCTCGCAGGTGTAGAACTGGCGCGGAGCGAGGCGGCGTACCCAATCAACGCGCCACACCCTGGCTGGGCGGAGCAAAACCCCGCTGAGGTATGGCGCGCCACCCTGCTGGCCTTGAAATCCGCCATAGACAATGCCGGACAGAATTTGCACACGCTCGCACTGGCAGTAGCCAGTCAGAGCGGCTCGCTTGTCCCTGCGGACGATAGCGGTGCGCCGCTGTATCCGTCGATAACCTGGATGGATGGACGCACGGAAGCGCTGCTCAAGGAGTGGCTGACTCAGCATATTTCGGCGCGTGTGCGCGCCATCAGCGGATGGAACATCCATGCCGGGCTGCCGCTGGCGACCATCGCCTGGCTTCAGCGGCATATGCCAGAGTTGTACTGCTCGGTTCGGCGCTGGCTATGCATGAATGATTACATCGTTCACCGGTTAACCGGCAGGTTCGTCACCAATCCATCCAATGGCAGTGTGATGCAGATGATGGAGCTTGCAGCGGCCGGTTGGAGCGCGGAATTGCTGGAACTGGTCGGCGCGCGGCCGGATCAATTCTCTCCGGTACAACCCAGCGGCACAGTCGTCGGGCAGGTGACTGAAGAAGTTGCGCGCGCCGCCGGTCTGTCGCTCGATACTCAGGTTGTCAACGGCGGGCACGACCAGAGTTGTACGGCCTTGGCGCTGGGTGTGCTGGAGCCGAGGCAGGCGCTGCTGGCATGCGGCACTTCATGGGTTGTGACGGCGATATCCGACCACCCCGATATTGCGGCGCTACAGCCGGAACTGGACATGAATTTCCACGTCGTCCCGCAGCGCTGGACGGTCTCACAGTCGCTGGGCGGGTTAGGGGCGTCGATGGAATGGCTGATCGGGGAATGCTGGCAGGAGATACCGGACCGCCAACAGCGATACGCCGCCATGGATGGCGAAGTGGCACATACCGCGCAGGATCATGCGGGGCTGGTTTTCATCCCCGCCGCCGGCGGGCATACGGCTCCGGCGGGCATGCAGCGCGGCGGGTTCATCAACCTGAACCTGGGACACACCCGCGCGCATCTGGCGCGCGCCGTGATGGAGAGCGCTGCCAGTGAGTTGAGCCTGGCATTGCAGCACATGCAGACAGATGCCTTGCGCACCACAACGCTCTGGATGGTGGGAGGCGCCACGCGCAGTTCGCACTGGCCGGCTATTGTGGCCGATGCGGTCGGCCATCCGCTGCGGGTCACGCAAAGTTCCCATCTGCCGGCTGTCGGCGCAGCCATCCTTGCCGGCCTGGGCGCAGGCGTCTATCGTGATGTGCATACGGCGTTGCGCAGCTTCAGGCAACCCGAACAGACTTATACGCCGGATAGCGCGCGCATGCGTGTATATGCAGACAGGCTTCCGGAATATGTCAGACTCACCAGTCTGTTTGGATAAATACCTTCGCCCCGGAATATCGGTGTCGATACCAATGATCGCTCGCGGGAATAATTCACATGAGCCTTGCTAAAC
>JAKALH010000324.1 GCA_021813225.1 Chloroflexota bacterium | reverse complement strand
GCGCTCCACCGCGCGTTGCGGGTATTCATGCTCCTGCGGCGCGTCGTCGCCTTCACCCTTCAGATAGGCCAGCACTGCATCGGCCTGCTCGCCGCCTTCGAAGACGCGCTCGAAGAAACCCAGCGCACGGGCGCGCGCGGCTACCGGCGGCGTGCCCCCAAACGCGAAGCGCACACCTGCCGAATGGAGACCGTCGGCAGCCTCGGCGAAATCGGCCAGCAGGCGCTCGCCTGTTTCCGGCGTCAGCCGGTACGACACGCCGACGAGGTCTGCGTGTTCCTGTTCCGCCACGGCCAGCACGCGCTCAATCGGCACTGCCGGGCCAAGGAAGACCGTGCGCCAGCCGGCGGCCTCCGCCAGGCGCAGGAAGTTGGACACGCCGGCGACATGCACACATTCGCCCAGGGCGGCAGCGACGACTGTCTTGCGGCCGTCGTTGCGTTGGTCTGGTCCGCTGTCCATTCCTCAAGAGGGTAACGGATGCCGCAGACAATGGCAACCACGAACTGCGTATTCCGAATACGCAGTTCGTGCATTTCAGCGCCTGCCGGTCAACAAATTGCGGGGCTGCGCGCAGGCGGTCAGGCGGGCCGGCTCAGTTCGATCAGTTTCTGGCGCGTGCCTCCGACGGACGTGACGACTACCAGCACATCGCCCGGCTTGATCACGGTGCCGCCGTGCGGGACGATGATTGTCCCGCCGCGCCGGATGCTGGCAATGACGCAATCCCGCGGCCAGTTGACCTCGCTCACGCGTTTATCCGCACAGGGCGCATGCGGCTGCACGCGCACTTCTTCGATCTGCGCGCCGCTGTAAGCGCCCAGGCGAATCTGATGCGTGCGGTGGCGCGATTCGGCGCGGCGCGTCAACGCCACATCGTAGGCGCGCACCATATCGGTGCGCCTGAGCACGCCGAGCAGTTGGCGAGGATCGTCGCGCGATACCACCGGCAGCCTGCCGATGTCTCGCGTGCTCATGCGCCGCAGCGCGGCGCCGATCGACTCGTCTGGATATGCCGTCAGCACTTCGCGGGTGCAGACATCGCCGACGGCCAGGTCCGGCTGCGTTTCCGCATCCTGGTTCTGTGCATGTTCCAGGTCCTGCAAGGTCAGGATACCCACAAGATGGTTTGCTGCATCCATGACCGGTGCGCCGTGGTGGCGCGTCTGCAGCAGCCACGCCGAGGCTTCGGCCAGCGTCTCGCTCTCGCGCAGTGTGTCATGGTTGCGTTCCATGACTTCATCGACGCGTATGCCTTCCAGCAGTTCCACATCGCGGCCGCGTTCGAGCCGCACGCCTTTGCGCGCCAGGGCCAGGGTATACACCGAATCGTGCATCAACCGCCTTGATATGACCAGGCTGACGACGACGGCCAGCATCACCGGCAGGATGATGCGGTAGTCATTGGTCATTTCGAACAGCAGGATGATGGCGGTCAGGGGCGTGTGCACGGCGCCCGCCAGAACGGCAGCCATGCCCACCATAGCAAATGCCGCCGGCGTCAGGTGCAGTTGCGGGAACCCAGGCGCCATCATCTGGCCGAACGCCTCACCGACCATCGCGCCGATGAACAGCGACGGCGCGAATACGCCGCCGGGAAACCCGCCGCCGATGCTGACTGGCGTGAGAATCAGTTTGCCCGCCAGGAGCAGCAGCACCAGTGCCAGCGCGATTCTCTCGCCGCCCAGTACCGCGCCGATCGTCTCGTAGCCGACGCCGAACAATTGCGGCAGGAAGATACCAACCGCGCCCACAAAAAGACCGGCGATCGCCGGCTTAACCCAGCGCGGCAGGCGGAGACTATGAAACACGCGCCCGGAGGCGTCCAGCAGGTAAATGTACGCTGCGGCGACAGGGCCGGCGATCAAACCGAGTCCAAGATAAAAGGGCAGTTCGATAAAGCCGTTGAAGGCATAGGGAGCGACTTGAAAAGCCGGTTGCGGCCCGGAAACCGCCTGCGTAAAGACCGCTGAGATGACGGCGGCCAGCGTCACCACGCCCAGCGATCCGGCGCTCAGCTCGCCCAGGACGACTTCCAGCGCAAAGAACACGCCGGCGATGGGGGCATTGAATGCCGCCGCGATGCCACCGGCAGCGCCGGCGGCAACCAGCGTGCGCACGCGGTCATCCGACAGGCGCGCCACCTGCCCCACCATCGAACCCAGGCTGGCGCCAATCTGCACGGAGGGGTCCTCCGGTCCGACTGATGCGCCGGCCCCGATGGAAATCGCTGCGGCGATCGCCTTGGCCGGCATACGGCGGTATCGCAGCCGCCCACCCGCCAACGCGACCGCCTCCATGATGCCGGCCACGCCATGGTGGCGCTCCTCGCCGACGAAGAAATGCAGGATCAGACCGACGACGATACCGCCCAGTACGGGTACCAGGAACACCGTCCACGCGCCAGCCAACGACAGTATGCCGCCTGCGCTGTTGAATGCGCCGCTATGTACAAGGTCAATCAGCCGTTTGAACACCCATACGCCGGCGCCGGCTGCCAGCCCGACGATGACAGCGGCTCCCGCCAGCACAGCGGATTCAGACGGTTGGAGATGATCGAGCCAGTTTGATACGGTGTTCAGGTAATTCGTTTTCGTAATGCTGCCCCAGCCAACAGGAAATCGATGCTGATGATTTTAACAAAAGCAACCATCCCCATTCAGCCTGCGTTGTAAGTCGCCTGAGCGATATATACTCCTGCACATGGCTAATTTCACAACCAGGCCGGTTGTCATGGGCACGCGCGGCGTGGTGACCTCAGGACATTACCTGGCCAGCGCGGCGGGTTTTCGGATGATGGAACAGGGCGGCAACGCCGTCGATGCGGCGGCGGCGATGTGTTTTGCGCTGAACCTGCTGGAACCCCAGAACAACAGCACCGGCGGCGAAGTGCCGACTCTGATCTATTCCGCTGAAGAGAAGAAGGCATACGCCGTCAGCGGCATGGGCTGGTCGCCGCAGGCGTTCAGCATCGAATGGTGCCGCGCCAACGACATCGACCTCATCCCCGGCGACGGCTACCTGCCGGCGTGCGTGCCGTCCGTCGTGGATACGTGGGCGGTGGCGCTGGCTCATTTCGGCACGCTGAGCTTCGCGCAGATTCTGGCGCCCACGATCGAGCTGGCGGAGCGCGGCTTCCCGATGTACGAAGGGCTGCACAATTACCTGGTGACCAACCAGGCGAAATTCGCCGAGCGCTATTCGACGACCGCCGCCCTCTACTACCCCAATGGGCGCGCTCCTGAAACCGGCGAGGTATGGCGCAACCCCGACTTCGCGGCCATGCTCAAACAACTGGCCGCCGCGGAGCAGGCCGCCAAACGCAAGAGCCGCATCGCCGGGCTGGAAGCGGCCCGCGATGCGTTCTACAAGGGTGAGATTGCCCACCGTATCGCCGACTTCATTCATCAGAATCCCGTGCTGGATGCCAGCGGCCGGGCGCACGCCGGATTGCTGGCCTATGAAGACATGTCGGAATGGTACGCCGACATCGAAGAGCCGGTCAGCGTGAACTACCGCGGGCTGGATGTATACAAGTGCCCGGCGTGGACGCAGGGGCCGGTTTTCCTGCAGCAGTTGACGCTGCTGGAAGGCTACGACCTCGCCGGCATGGGACACAACAGCGCCGATTACTTGCACACACTCATCGAGTGCGCCAAACTCGCCTTCGCAGACCGCGAAGCGTACTACGGCGACCCGCGATTCGACGATGTGCCGATGGATATCCTGCTTTCGAAGGAATACGCCGCGCGCCGGCGCGAGCTGGTGGGCGCGACGGCATCGCGCGAACTGCGCCCGGGCGATGCCGGCAACGGCATACCTGCCTATGCCACACTGGATGTGCCGGCCGACAACCGTCGTGCACTGCAGGCCGCACAGCGCCGCGACGGGCCCGCCCATGCCGCCGCGGACTTGCTGCCCGACGACCTGCGCGTGATGAAAGGCCACCTGGGCGACACCACGCATCTGGATGCCGTCGATCACATGGGCAACATGGTGGCCGCGACACCGAGCGGCGGGTGGATTGGCACATCGCCGGTGATTCCCGGGCTGGGATTCCCGCTGGGCACGCGCGGGCAGATGTTCTACCTCAACGCGGAGCGGCCGAATGCGCTGGCACCGCACAAGCGCCCGCGCGCCACGCTCACGCCGTCGCTGGTGACGCGCGACGGCGAACCCTGGATGGTCTTCGGCACGCCGGGCGGCGACGGGCAGGATCAATGGACCTTGCAGTTCTTCCTCAAT
>JAKALH010000323.1 GCA_021813225.1 Chloroflexota bacterium | reverse complement strand
GACCCCGCTGCTGATCAGGTGCGTCAACACGGGGTTGCCATTCTCATACGCCGTGATGCGCTGCTGCCTCAGGTTGACCTCGACCTTCTTGTCGGCCACATCGGGCGACAGCGGCGTCAATTCGGATGGGTCGATGCGGCGGATGTGCGCGGCCAGGATGTATGGGCCGGGGCCGTTCGTCACCCCTTCCTGCAGGCGATACCACCACGTGCCGCTCTTATCCTGCACGGCCTTGATGACGCGATACACCGTGCTGTACTCCAGGCGCATGCTGCGGCGGCCGTTCGGGTCGGGGGTCAGGCGCGAATCCGTGAAGGGCACGCTGATCTCGCCCCAGAAGTGTCCGGCGGCCTGATCCGGCAGCGGGTCGTTCAGGATGTTCTGCACCGGCTGCACGCCCGACGAATAGACATAGCCTTCGTCGGTCTGGAACCACTGGTTGTTATACGGCATGACCGCCTGGCCGGTCACCTGGCCGATCAGTTTCAGCACGTCGTCGCGCCGGGCAATGCGCACCAGCTTTGACTTGGCGGTCGCTTCGGCGCGGATGGCAACGCTGAATTCGGCGACGCGCCCCAGCGGCGTGGGCGGCGGATTGGCGTCGACGGCCCGATCAATCAGCTCAGGCGCTATCAAGCCGGCTGACTGGCCTGCGCCCAGCTCCGTCGACAGGCTGCCCGGAGGCAATATGGCCGCTGCGGTCACCAGCCTCCCTGCCAGCTTCAATACGTCGCGCCGACTCATGCTGTTCATCGTCTTCACCCCACTATGAGATTCACACGCGATCAATTCTTGATCGCCTGCGCACTCGCGCACGGGCGGCGAGTTGCAGTAGTCCTACATTCTAAGTCAAATCTAATAATTGTCTATAGCTAATCCGCGTAATTTGTGCGCCCCCCGCTATTTATATCCCGTACCGGCGATGTGTGGGCTGACCAGCGGCGCCGGCACGCGGAAGTGTTCCAACTCCAGGCGCGCGAAACCGGCATCCTGCAGCGTCCGCCAGGTTTCGCGGTTGGTGTGGCAGCCGTCGCCGACCGCCTGCCAGACCGGCCTGATGGCGTTCTGCAGTGCGCGCAGCGCGGTTCCCGGCGGCGCGGCCACGTGCTCAATGAACACGAAACGCCCGCGTGGTTTCAACACGCGCAGCACTTCTCGCAGTGCGGCGGCAGGGTCATTCACCGAGCACAGCACGTGCGTGCAGATGACGGCATCGGCGCTCTCGTCGGGCGCGTCCAGCCGTTCCGCGCTGCCCCGACGCAGATCAACCGCTATATGCAGCTGCGCCGCTTCGGCGCGCAGGTACGGGTGCATATACGGGTTCGGCTCGAAGCCCATCCAGCGCAGCCCCGGCCGCCCGGCCAGCAGCGCCAGATTCGCCCCGCTGCCCGGCCCGATTTCCAGCACCGCCCCGCCAATATCCGCCAGCAGGCGTCGGCGCGTCTGCGCGGTCGCAGAATCATCGTCCTCAAGCAGCGCGCCCGCCATGTAACGCGCAAAAAGGCGGCTGCGGATATTCCTGAGCGCCTGCAACGTATTCATCGGCGGCACTCCGCCAGCACGCGGTCCACGAATTCCCCGCTCAGCCCGGTGTACGAATGCGGGTCAAGCAGGTCATCGATCTCGGCAGCGCTCAGGTGGGCGGCCACCAGCGGGTGCCGCAGCAGGATTTCGCGGAAGGGGCGCTCTTCGTCGACGGCGCGCATGGCGCACTCATACACGGCGTCATGGGCGGTCTGGCGGCCCACCCGGCGCCCCAGGGCCAGCATCACGCGCTCGGACAGGATCAGGCCGCCGGTGGCCTGCAGGTTACGCGCCATGTGTTCGGGGTGCACGCGCAGGCCGCGCATCACGCGCACGGTCAGCGCCAGCGCGCCGTCGGTCAGCACGCAGATATCGGGCAGGTAAGCCCAGTCCATATGGTCGCTGATCCAATCGCGCTCATGCTCTCCCATCATGCTGTCCAGCGCGTTCGGCGCCAGGTTCATCGCCAGCCGCGCCGCTGCCGCAATCGCTTCGCACAGCATCGGGTTGCGCTTGTGCGGCATGGTGCTGGAACCCACCTTGCCTTCGTTGAATGGCTCCTCCACCTCCCACAATTCGGTTTTCTGCAGCAGGATCACCTCGTGCGCGATTTTCGCCAGCGTGGCGGCCAGCATCGCCAGCACGCTGCTGAACTCCGCGTAGCCATCGCGGGCGGTATGCCAGGCGACGGCCGGCACGCCCAGCCCCAGAATTTCCATCATGCGGCGCTGCACATCCAGTGCGCAGTCGGGCAACGCCGCCAGCGTTCCTGCAGCACCGGCAAACTGGCCCACCAGCAGGCGCGCCCGGCACTGTTGCAGGCGTTCGCGGTGACGCTGCAATTCCGCCAGCCACACGGCGACCTTGAATCCGAAAGTAATCGGCAGAGCATGCTGGCCGTGTGTGCGCCCGGCCATGGCGGTGTCGCGATAGCGTTGCGCCAGTTCGGCCAGCGCCTCGGCCAGTTCACTGAGCCGCCGCTCGAAAATCGCCAGAGCCTGCTTCAGTTGCAGCACATTGGCGGTGTCCATGATGTCCTGCGTGGTGGCGCCCCAGTGGATGTACTCGCCCGCGCCGCCGTCGCACACGGATGCGAAGACGCGGATGAGCGGGACGATGGGGTGCACGGTCTGGTCGATGCCCTGCTTGATGCGCGCGGTGTCCATCAGCTCGGCGCGGCCTTTACGCGCGATCTCCGCCGCTGCCTCAACGGGGATGATGCCCCGTTCGCCCTCGGCCCGCGCCAGCGCGACCTCGGCGTCCAGCCAGCGCTGCAGCAGGCTTTTATCATCGAACACGGCGCGCATCTCGTCCGTGCCGTACAGGTCTTTCAGGAATATCGATTCGGTAGTGTGACTGGACATGGGGCACATCGGCTGGCGCTTAAGGCAGGTTGCCTTTCGAACAACACAGGCTGAGCATGGGCGAATTGTAACGGAATCCTGCCCCAGGCGCCCGCCAGCGCCTGGTAGCCGTCGTCCCATCCGCCGCGCAGTTGCGGTTCGGCCACCACGCGCGCGAATATCTCCACAGGCATGATCGTGTAGTCGATCTTGGTGCCGTCCTCGTAGAGGATGACGCAGCCGAAGTCCTCGATGCCGTATTCCCGCGCAGGCGGCTCCACGAATCCCACCAGCACCTTGCCGTATTCTTCCAGCCAGGCGCGGTTCTGGTACCACGCGCGCGTCGCCGGTAATGACGACATCCAGGTCGTAATCCGACAGGGGAATATATGCCTTACACTATACATGGCAGTGTGTTATACGGAGGCGGCCTATGCCAGCAGTCGAATACACGTCTATTCCCGCCGTGCGGCCGGCGCATTACGCCGGTTCGTGGTACCCCGGCGACGCCGCGGCGCTGCGCCGCAGTATCGAAGGCTACCTGGCGCACGCGCGCCCCATAGCCTTGCCGGGGCCGGCGCTGGCGCTGGTCAGCCCGCACCCGGGCCACCAGTTCGGCGGGCCGATCGCCGCACAGGCCTTCGCGCAGGTACGCAGCCAGGCCGTCCGGTGCGTCGTGCTGCTCGGCCCGTTGCACCGCCTCATCCGCGGCAGCGCGCTGGGCGACTTCATGGTTCCGCGCGAGCAGAGCTATGCCACGCCGCTGGGGCGGATTCCGCTCGATGTCGATTTCATCACCGCCCTCAGCCAGCGCGTGCCGCTCACCTTTGTGCAGGGCGACCAGGAGCACTCGCTGGAAATCGAACTGCCTTTCCTGCAGGTGGCGCTGCCCGCCTTCAGGCTGGTGCCCATCATGATGGGCGCGAACATCAGCGACCCCGATACACCGGCCGCACTCGAACGGCTGGCGGCGGGGCTGGCCGGCCTGGCTGATGAAGGCACCCTGTTCGTTTCCAGCACCGACCTCAGCCATCTGGACGACTATCACGAGGTCGTGCGCGTCGACCGCCGCATGGTGGAACTGGTCGAAGCTTTCGACATCCCCGCCCTGGTGAAGGCGCTGGCCTGGGGCGAGGTGTACGCCTGCGGGGCGACCGGGCTGGTGGCCGCCCTGCGCGCGGCCCAGTTGCGCGGGGCGAGCGGCGCGCGCGTGCTGTCGTACATGAACTCCGGCGACGTCACCGGCGACCGCACGCCCGGCAACTATACCGTCGGCTACATGGCCGTCGCGGCATACTGACGACATGGCGCTCTGCGGTTCGAAACCGCAGACCAAATGCACACCTCCGAGTTCTCGCAGAACTCGGAGGTATGCACTATG
>JAKALH010000322.1 GCA_021813225.1 Chloroflexota bacterium | reverse complement strand
AGCGAGCAGGAGCAGCAGATCAGCGAGACCTTCGAGCAGCAGAAGCCCGAAGACACCGGTACGGTTCCCACGGTAAGCAGCGGGCCGGTCGGTTCGGGTAACGTCAACCAGAAGGGAGAGAGCAGCGAAGAAGGCGCATCGACCTCGGAGTCGAGTGAAAACCAGCCGGTTGTAGTGGCGCTGCCGAAAGTGGGGGATATCTACATGGTGAACGAGCCGATCGTCGTGGCGACATTCCGCGGAGACAAGACCATTGCGCCGGGATCGGAGGTCATGGTGAGGGACATCCTGGGCGATCAGGTAAACATCGAAACCTCGATCACCGCCGGCGCTCACCGCGGCACGGTGGGCCTGGCGGAGCTGCTGCAGAACTGCAGCCTGATGGGCTAGAGCCTGTTATGAACTTCAAACGAACGCCTGTCAAGTTAGCTGCCAGAAATTCCTGGCACCTTTCGCAGCGGTTGAAACCGCGCGCGATGTAGTGCTGCTCCAGCGGGCGCTGCATACGATCCTGCAAAGTGCATCACTGGCTCAGGGAATATCCACAGCGCCATTCGGCTCGGTGTGGATCAGCACCTGCCCCAGGTGCGGCAGGCGCTGGCGCAACGACCGCTCCAGGCGTTCCGCCGCCAGGTGAGCCTCGGTCAGCGACATGCTGGGATTGAACTGGCAGTCCATGGAAACATTGATGTCGCTCCCGACCCGGTTCAGCACGATGTTATCCACCGTCTGAATGCGCGGCTCGCCCGCCGCAATCCGCCTGATCTCGTCAATCGTGGCCTGTTGCCGGCTCACCGCGCGCGCCTGGATCGGCTCGCTGGTCGGCTCGATGTGCACCGATACGTGCAGCAGGTTGAACTGCTCTTTCAGGCTGTGCTCCAGTTGCGTGGCGATATCGTGGGCCGCCTGCAGGTCCAGACGGCCGCTCACCTCAAGGTCCAGCTGCACGTACCTATCGGGACCCACCTCGCGCACGCTGATGTTGTGCACGGCCTTGCTTTCACGGATGGCGGCGGCATGGATGGCGTCAACCAGCGATTCATTCTCCTGCGCGACCGGATTGATGCGCACGATGACGTCGGCATACGACGCCAGGCGGCCGGCATTGGCGCGGATGGCCTTCTCAATCTGCGTGGCCACATCGTGCGAGCCTTCCAGAGACATCGCCCGCGGCACCGAAGCCGCCAGGTCGACGAAAATCTGCGAGCCTACCTCGCGGGCGCGCACGGAATCGACCCCGACGACGCCATCGACGCCGCGCACGACGTCACGGATACGGCGCGTCAACTGTTCAGATGCCCGGTCGAGCAGGGTGTCGATGGCCTGCCTGCCCAGGCGCAGGCTGAAGTACAGCACCAGCCCGGCCACCGCAATGGCCCCGGCGGCATCGGCGCGCTGCAGAATCGGATTGCCGTCGCTGAACAGCGTCAACACAATCATCGCCAGGACGATGGACGAAGACAGGATATCGGTGCGGAAGTTCAACGCTTCTGCCGCCAGAGCCTGGCTGCGATACTGGCGCGCCGCCCGCGTCAGCATAGCGACGCGGCCGATATTGATCGCAATGCCCGCGATGATAACCACCACAGCCAACACGCCGTTCTCGATAGGTTGTGGGGTAATTAACCGGGCAATGGCTTCGCGGATGACCGACAGGTAGATGGCGAACAGAAAGCCGATGGTAATCAGTGCGCTCAGGCTCTCGATTTTGCCGTGCCCGTACGGATGACCCTCGTCGGCCGGCTTGTCGCTGATGCGCACAGCCGCCAGAGTGACCAGCGACGTCAGCACGTCGGATGAGTTATTGACCGCCTCGGCTACCATGCTCACCGAACCGCTGACGACAGCCACCACGATCTTGAGTGCGGCGAGCGCGATGCTGATGCTGAATGAGACGATGGCGGTACTGGATTTGGTCACGGCGGAAACCCACAGCGCCACATGAATCACTGTCTTGACGTAATCAATGACGCGGTTATGCGGCACAACCACGCCTGTACAACGATTTTACACAACGCGCGGGGAACGATTCCAACGGCGCGGTGTTAGCATAGGTGGGAAAGATCAGCCGGCATGAATACAGTGCTCATCTCGCTCGCCTGCGGCGTGGCAGGCTACATCATCGGTTCCATCCCATTCGGATACGTCATCGTCTACCTGGTCAAGGGCATCGATATCCGCAAACAAGGCAGCGGGCGCACGGGCGGCACCAATGTGTTCCGGATTGCCGGATTTCCAGCCGGATTGCTGACCGCACTTCTGGATGTCGGCAAGGGAGCCGTTACGGTGTTGCTCATCCGCCAGTTCCTGCCGGCATCGCAGGGATGGGCGGAGTCGCTGGCGGGCATCGGCGTCGTGCTGGGGCACAACGCCTCGATCTTCCTGGGATTCCGAGGCGGCGCGGGCGGCGCTACATCGGTGGGCACGGCGCTGGCGCTGTGGCCGCTGGGCGGATTGCCCTCGCTGGTCATCGGCCTGTTCACCCTATTCGTGATCGGTTATGCCTCGCTGGCGACCATCCTTTCGGCTCTGGCCGTTGCTATCGTGTTCACCTACTTCGGGCTGACCAGCCACGCCGTGCCGCTCACGTATGCCACGTTCGGCTGGGGTATTGTGGTGCTGGTCACCATCGCGCTGAGGCCGAATATCGTCAGGCTGGTGACCGGCACAGAGAAACGCGTGTCCGTATTCAAGCGCGAAGGGTGATTATGTGCACTCTTTACCTTTTATCGGCGTGTGGCACAATTTGCTGAATGAAAAGGTTATTGGGCTTCTTGAAGCCTCATTGGCCGTTGGTGGCGTGGCTGGCTGTGTTGAATCTCGCGCTGGCCGGCCTCATGACTGTCGGCCCGATCGTCATCAAGGCCATCGTTGACAACGTCATCACAGCCAAGGAACTCAGCGTCCTGCCCGGATATCTCGCGCTGCTCGTCGGTGTGTCGCTGATCCGCGCCACGGCCCAGTATTTCTACGGCCGCGACCGCGAGCGCCTGGGGCAGGTCGTCATCACCGATATCCGCACCGCGCTGTACAGGAAACTGCTTGCGCTGTCTTACAGCTTTTACGACAACGAGCAGACCGGGCGCATCATGTCGCGCATCACCAGCGACGTGGAAAGCACCCGCATTTTCCTGGCCTTCATTCTCATCGACTCCGCACTGCAGGTGACCGTGATCGCCGTCATGCTCATTTCGCTGATCCGGCTGGACACGACGATGGCGTTGATCGCCATCGTGCCGACGGTCATTTCCGGCATCACACTGTACGTGTTCTATCAGCGCTGGCGCTCGATCAACCGGCAGATTCAGGAACAGAACGCAGTCGCATCCGGCGTGCTGCAGGACAGCCTGTCCGGCATCAAAGTCGTGAAATCCTTCGCCCAGGAGCCGCAGGAGCAGGAAAAATACGAGAAAGCGGCGCTGGAGCAGCGCCGGCTGAACATTCTGGCCAACCGACGCTGGTATATGCGATATCCATTCATCGCCGCCGTGCCGCGCCTGATGCAGTTGACGTTGATCGTCGTCGGCGGGTACCAGATCATGAACGGCGCCATCACGCTGGGCACGCTGGTGGCGTCGATCAGTTTCACCGGCCTGATGCTGGGCGCCGCCAACGCGCTGGGCACACAATTGACGGCGCTGGGACAGACTTCCACAGCGGCGGTGCGCATCTTCGAAATGCTGGACGAGCCGGTGCGCATCAAATCGCCGGAGCGGCCGGTCAAGCCGGGTGAGATAGGCGGCGACCTGCGTTTCGACAAGGTCACTTTCAAATATGCCACCGCCAAGGCTTCCGCGTTGAAAAACGTCAACCTGCACGTGCCGGCCGGCACGTCGCTGGCGCTGGTCGGCGCGACCGGCTCCGGCAAAACGACACTGGTGCAGATGATCGGGCGGTTTTACGACCCCACGACCGGCAGCGTGCTGATCGACAACCGCGACGTGCGCACGCTCGACCTGCGCGAGTTGCGCCAGCAGATCGGCATCGTGGCGCAGGACGGCCTGCTGTTCTCGGCCACCATCGGCGAGAACATCGCCCTGGGCCGGCCGGACGCCAGCCAGGAGGAGATCGAGCGCGCCGCGCGCATGGCGCAGGCGCATGAGTTCATCACACAGATGCCCGACGGCTACAACACCCTGATCGGGGAGCGCGGCACCGGCCTGTCCGGCGGCCAGCGCCAGCGCGTCGCCATCGCGCGCGCCATCCTGCTCAACCCCCGCATCCTGATTCTGGACGACTCGATGTCGGCAGTCGAC
>JAKALH010000321.1 GCA_021813225.1 Chloroflexota bacterium | reverse complement strand
GATCTTGATAATCCCCCAGGATGATGACGCCGACCTCGTTTTCGTCAAGGTTCAAAGCCATGCCCAGCGTATTGGTCTTGGCGAACTCCACCAGTTCGCTCGACTGGACATTCGGCAGCCCGCTGCAGCGTGCGATGCCGTCGCCGACTTCGACCACCGTGCCGACATCGACCGCGCGCAGGGTGGGAGCGAACTGGTCGATCCGCGAGCGCAGCAGTTCCGCCAGGTCCGTGAGATTGATCTCAGGCGCAGGCAGTTCGGCGTCCGAGGTTGTGACTGTCATGCAAATGCCTCCAAAACAACGTCAAACAGGTTGCTTCCATTCGGTCAACGGTACGGCTATCATACCTGAGCGCATGCGTCTGCACCAGTCTGCCGAGCTATTTGGGCGCTGCCGGCGTCGCCTGACCAACCAGCTGGCTCTGGAAGCTGGCGATTTTGTTCTTCAGATCGGCCGGCACGACGGTCAGCGGATCGATCAATCGCTGCACCTTTTTGGTGTCCGCCTTCTGCGCCGCCAGCCAGTCGGTGTAGGCCTTGCTCTGCGCCTGGCTCAGGTCGCTGGCATTGAGCGGGCGCACAGCTTTCTCAAGCGGGAGAATCACATAGTAATCCCCGCCCAACGTTGCTGTGATGACGGCGCTCGGTTTATTCAGCGTCCCGCCGGTCAACGCGGCCAGCACTTCGTTGCCAAACTGGTTCTCCACCGCGATACTGCTCACCCAGTCCTGGGTGCCGGCCGAGCCGATCGGCACCGGTCTTGTGATGGTGTTGACCTGACTGATGGCCGCCTCAAAGGTGATCTTTCCGGCGCTCAGTTCGTCTGCATACAGTGTGGCGGTCTGAACGGTGTTCAGGCGCAGGTAATCGAAGCGATAGTGCTCGGTCATGGTGGGCACTTCGCCGGCCATGGCTTCCTGCAGCTTCTTCGTCAGCAGGTTCGTCTCGTAGGTGCGCTCGAATTCCGATGCCGGATATCCCAGCGACGTGTAGAACTGCGCGCCGCGGTCCTTGCCCTGCTGCAATTCGGCCAGCGTAATGGAAGTGGGCTGCAGGCGCGGCGTCGAGGTCGGCGCAGGCGTGGCCGTTGCCGTTGGGGTGAGCGCGGCCGTCGGCGATAGCGCCGTTGTGCCCGACAGCGCCGCCGTCTGGCTCAGCGACACGCTCATAGTCAGCGGCGTGGCGGTCGCGGTCGGCGCTGGCGTCACCGGGGTGTACGTCGGGAACGGCGTCAGCGTCACGCGGTAATAGCCGATGGATTTCTCGATCTCCTGCTGAATTTCGTCCTGGCTGACGGTGATGCCGCGCCGCCTGGCTTCCTGGCGCACCAGGTCGTCGGTAATCAGCGCGTCCAGGGCTTTGCTGCCGATCTGCTCGGCGCTGGCCTGGTTGTACATCTGCTGCATCTGCCGCTGGTAAAACTGCACCAGAAACGTCTGATTCGGATCGTTGGCCCGCTGGAGCTGCTGGATCGACGACGCAAGCTGACTGTAGGTGTAGGTAAGGTCGGCGAACTGCAGGCGCATGCGCGACTGAAGCTGCGACACCGTAATTGGTTCGCCATTGACATCGGCGACGGCGCGGTTCGGCTCATAGACCAGCTTCTGATAAACGGCTGCGCCGATCAATAACACCACGACGATCGCCGTGATGATGCTGCCGATAACGACGAGTTTGCGCGTGCGGCGCTCGCGCTCGTAGCGCGTCAGCGTATGCTGCTCCAGCACGCGTTGAGACAGTATGGGCTTTTTTGGCATGTTACGTGGCGGGATGCTTCATGGCGCCGGCGTTGTGAGACAGTTCCGCGCCGGCCTCGGACAACCCAGGCCATCCGAACCGGCGCCGAGCCTGCTCAGAAGGGGAACCCTTCGTCATGTTCGACTTCTTCGAACTGCGGGATGTCTTCGTGCGCGGCATGCGGCCGTCGATCGCCGAGCAGCACCATCTCGCTGGCGACGATCTCGGTGCGATAGTGGCGCTTGCCGTCGGCATCTTCCCAGCCGCGCGTCTGCAGGCGTCCCTCGATGTACACCTGCTGGCCGCGCATGAGATGCTGCTTGCAGATTTCCGCCAGACTGCCCCACGCGACGACATTGAACCATTCGCTGTCTTCGCGGCGTTCGCCTTCCGGCGTGACCCACGTGCGCCTGGTTTCCACAGCGAAAGACGTGACGGGCTTGCCGCTTGGCGTGTAGCGCATCTCAGGGTCGCGCCCAAGCTGCCCGATGATCATGACCTTATTCAATCCGCGCATGGAGACGACCTCACATCAAAATCAACAGTACTCTGGGTTCACGGCGCCGCGGTCTCGGATGTTGCTGCGGTTTCGGCTGCGGGAGCTGCCGGTGTTGCTGCTTCGGTCTGCGGCTCCTCGGCCGGGGCGGCGACGGGCGCGTTCTCATCCGCCCGGATCAACAGATAGCGAATAATGTCTTCAGTCAACCTCAGGCGATTCTCGATTCTGGGGATGGACAGGGCTTCCAGCTGCGTCAGCGCAAAGACATATTGCCCCTCGCGATACTTGCGAATGGGATACATCAATCGGCGCATGCCCCACTGGTCGAGCCGGGTGATGCTGCCGCCTTCTGCGGTGATGATGTCCTTTACCTTTTCCAGCAAAGCGGAAAAATTGTTGGCATCGACGTCCGGTTTAACGATGAAAGTCAGTTCGTAACTACGCGTCACAGATATGTTCTCCTTCCATGGATATTGCCCTCGTGTCATTCGCGACGTAAATCCACTCGCCACAGGCGAGCCTTTCCCCTCGCTCGAGAGCGGAAGACAAGCGTTAACTATAGCATATTTTACCAGCGTGGTTTACGGCGTTCCTTGCTAAAATGGGGCTTGCGCCTGCCGGACAGACTGAAACGGCGCCATGATTCCGAGCGGAGGAACAACGACTATGCCTGAGCGGGCCATGTTAACCATCGACGGCGGAGGTATCCGCGGCATTCTGCCGCTGTGCGCCCTGATCGAACTCGAGAAACAACTGCAAAAACCCGCCCGCGAAGTGTTTTCATTCATGGCCGGCACTTCGACCGGCGCCATCATCTGCGGCAGTCTGGCGCACGGATTGAGCGCCCGGAAGATACTGGAGCTGTACCGCCTGCTGGCGCGCGAGGTTTTCCGGTTCGACCTGCTCAGCTTCGCGCTGGACCTGGGTTCATTCCGCTATCGCATCAAGCCCGTGCGCGACCTGTTGGAACATTACCTGGGCGACGCCGTCCTGAATGACCTGCCCGTCGACATCATGATATCGGCCACGCGCGTATCCGACGGCAAACCCTGGTATTTTGTGCGCGATAACCCGGCCAACGCCGGCAGCACCGGCAAACTTCGCCTGGTCGACTGCATCACCGCATCGGTCGCGGCTCCCACCTACTTCGAGCCGTACAATGTCCCGTCCGTCGGCGTGTGCGTGGACGGCGGGGTCGGCATTGCCGGCAACCCCATCTACCAGTGCTGCGTCGAGGCGTTTTACTTCACGCCTGCTGGCACCTATGTGCCCGCCGACACCTATGTAGTGTCGCTGGGCACCGGCGCCATGCCCAACCCGGCAGCGCCGCGCAACCTGATCGACTGGGTAAGCTGGGTCGTCGGCGAGCTTCAGGAGATACCGGGCGACCAGCAGACCGAGCTGGTGATGCGCCACTTTCAGACTGCCGGGACGACGCGCATCAACCCGCCGCTCTCGCGCAGCATCGGCCTGGACGACAGCAGCGCGGTGAACGAGCTGGTCGGCATCGGCCAGGAGTTCGCCTCTCACCTGAACTGGAAGGCGATTCTGGAAGGCCAGATGGCATTGCAGCCGCGCCCGCTGCTACTGCAGCGCAACCGATGATGAAACGACGCGCTGTCTGGCTGTTCCTCACGGCTGTCGTCGCCTGCCTGTGGGCATCCGGCTATGCCGGGCCTGCCTGGGCGCAGTCTGCTGTCGCAGCGCCGCCGTTCGGCCTGCCCTTTGCCACGCCGCCGGGGCCGCAGACCTGGCTGCTGGTGCAGCCCTACGGCAACACCACCGGTGCGTACGCGCGCCGACGCATCTGGTACGGTTCCGGCCAGGGCATTCACTTCGGCGTCGACTTTGGCGCGCGCTGCGGCACAACGGTGGTCGCCATCGGCGACGGCGCCGTGCTGGCTGTCGACAATCTCAGCCACGGCTCCGGGCCGCACAACCTGCTCATCGCGCACCCCAACGGCTATGTATCTCTGTACGGCCATCTGCTCAAGCGACCCGACCTGCGCGCGGGCCAGGCCG
>JAKALH010000007.1 GCA_021813225.1 Chloroflexota bacterium | reverse complement strand
CGCCGTCATCGACCAGATCGATATCCGGCGAGCATCTTCAACGCCTTTTTCATAACGCCAGAGGGAGGAATCAGAGGCGGGGATTGGGCGCTTATCGTCTATCTCTCGCCCAATCCCCATTTTCCCTGTCTTACAGAAACTCCGTTTCGCACAGCTTGAAGAAGCGTTCGTATTCTTCCTCGCAGTTGTAATAGGCCATCGACATGCGTATGGCGTCGAAACCTTCGCCGACCGGGCGCAGGATAGCCTTCTTCTGCGTGAACATGCGGTGTGTGAAGTCGCCGATTTCCTTAATGGTCTTGCCCGGGAACGTGATGCTGACCATGCCGGATGATTCCTCCCACGGCAACGGGCAGATGAGCGTGTAGCGCTCGGGCTGCTCCAGCACCCGCTTCTTGAAGTAATCCGACAGTTCGCGCATGCGCGCCTCGATGGCGCCTTCGCCAAAGCTCTCGTACCAGTCCAGAACGGCATTCATGGCGGCGAACACCTGCACCGGGCGCGTGGCAGCCAGCTCGAAACGGGATGCGCCGTCGACAAATGTGACCGGGATATCCCAGTTGATCGTTCCGGCGCCGACCATCGGCGGGATCATGCGGTCGATAAAATCCCTGCGCACATACAGCAGGCCAATGCCATTGGGGCCATACAGCCATTTATGCCCGTTGCTGATGTACAGGTCGCAGCCGATGTCGTGCAGATCGATGGCGAACTGCCCGGCAGCCTGTGCGCCGTCGATATATGAGACGATGCCGCGGCTGCGGCACCAGGCGCTGATGGCTTTCACGTCGGCGCGCAGGCCGGTGTTGCAGTCGACATGGCTGGCCACCAGCACGCGCGCCTCATCCGTGGCGTTGGCGTTCAGGCTGGCGATCACATCCGCGGCTCGCGCAGAGAGCCGGTAGCGGATCAGGCGCGCCTTGCCGATCTGCTCCAGATATCGAAAGATCATATTGGTGGACGGGTATTCGTGATCGGAGATCAACACGTCCACCGGTCTGCCGGGCGCCGGACGCATGGCATCCCAGTCCAGCCACATGGCCGCGTTCAGGCTGTGGGTGGCGTTGTAGGTAAAAGCCATCTCGCTGGTATCAGCGCCCAGGAACCGGGCGACGCGGTTGCGCGCCTGCTCGACCTGCTGGCTGACCTCATAGTAGGCCGGCAGCCCGCCCAGCTCGCAATAGCGGGTCAGTTCAATTAACTTTTCTACGACGGGTTGTGCGGGCAGGCCGGATGTGCCGGTGTTGAGATAAAGCATCTGTTTCAGAATGGGGATTGCGCTGCGTGCGCGGGCGATATCGTTCGTGTTCATAGTTCCGGGGGGTGATTCTAACGCCAATGCTAAACTTTGCTGGTTGAACACGGAATCACATCCTGCGCCATCGTTGCCCGCTCGCACGGCCATTCCGGCGGCGATATTGCTGCTGATCGGCCATTTCGCCCCGTGGGCGGCGCATAAGACCGCCGCCCTCACCCTGAGCGCACATGAACTGGCGGTGTTCACGCATTTCACGCCCGGCGCCGGCATTTTCCTGAACCAGTGGTTTTACCTGCCGCTATGGTCGGCGGCGCTGCTCGGCGCGTTGCTGGCGGGCGGCATGGCGTCGCGGGTGAACCGGCTGCTGGCGGGGTTGGGCTGCGCTGTCGTGGCATCACTGGGCCTGCCCGGATACCCGCAGGTGCTGACCGCTTTCCGCAGCCCGGATTACGCGCTGCAGTTCTATATCAGCATTGCCGTGATGGCGCTGGTGGTTGTGGCCGCGCTGGGGCGGTTGGGGCGCGTCCGGCGCGCGCGGGCGGCAGTTCTAGCGCTTGTGCCGCTGCTTGCCGCGGTGCCGCTGGCCGGTTACCTGGCGATAAAGCCATTTATCGAGCAGCTTTATGGCGGCAGTGTCGGCATCGGCTCGGGCTGGTGGATCACGCTGGCCGGCGTCCTCGCAGCGCTGGCGGCCTGGTTTGCCGAATGGCGGCAGCGCCGCAACGGCTGCCCTTGAAGGCTGCATGCTAGAATTCTGTTACGCGCTAACGTAAAAATATGTTCAGACCTGTCTCTATCGACTGTAAACAGTCCTGTCTCGCAACTCTTACGGGAGGAAGTCATGATTAGTCTCCCCTTCAAATCCAGACCGGCGCAGGTGCTGGCTGTCGCGCTGGCGTCACTGCTCATGGTTCTGCCGGCCTGCGGCGGCGCGCCGGTTGCACTCGCTGCGACGATCAGCGCCCCGGATGCCACTACGGCACTAAAGGTTTCGCAGGTCGTCAATATTACCGGTAAAGTGACCGGAAGCGGCTTGAAGTCCGTGGATGTTTATGTCGACGGCGCGAAATTCGCCACTGTGGATACCGCGGCGCAGAACAACGAGTTTCAGATCAACGTGCCGTGGACGCCCGACAAAGCAGGCGCTCATGTGATCCAGTTGAAGGGGCTGAATGACAAGGGCGACGTGCTGATTGCATCGGATGCCGTCTTCGTGACCGTGCAGAGCGCTGCCACGACGGTTGCGCAGGCGACCACAACTGCGCCGACAGCAGCGCCCGCCACGCCCACACCCGCGCCGACTGCTGCCCAGCCACAGGCCACCGCGACGCCACAGGGCGCTACGGCATCCGTCAAGGACGGCGACTATGTAAATGTGCGCAAAGGCCCGTCCACCGCTTATGACAAGGTCGGCACACTTGACCGCGGCCAGACGGCCCTCATTCGCGGCAAGAACGTCGATGGAAC
The DNA here is from genome assembly GCA_021813225.1 of Chloroflexota bacterium. Taxonomy (GTDB): domain Bacteria; phylum Chloroflexota; class Anaerolineae; order J036; family Brachytrichaceae; genus CAIXPS01. The sequence goes on along the minus strand of JAKALH010000007.1, from coordinate 16,868 downwards.
CTGGTGGCAGATTACCTTCCCTGCTGGTCAGGATGGTGTGGGCTGGGTGTTTGGCGGTCTGGTGACCGTCGTCGGGGATACCAGCCAGTTGGCTGTGGCCGGCGCACCGCCGCTGCCGACGGCGGCGCCGACCAGCGCTAATGCGCCAACGGCGGTTCCGCCCACCGCCGTGCCTGCTCCCACATCCAGTCTGCCGCCATCGGCGCTGCTGCCGTACAGCCAGGTGATGCGCTTCTCGCCGCGCGACAACATCGGCGACGTGCCATTGGGCTACAAAGGTGAAGGCAAGACCACCAGCCTGGTCTGGGAAGTAAACGGCGCCAAGAGCCTTGAGCTTGAGATCACCGCTATGGATGGCCCGGGCATCTTCGCGAACTGCCCGGCCGGGAACCTCGCGTCCATCACGCCGAACAACGCGGCGGGCAAACGCATCCCGCTGGCAGTCCCAAGCGGTTCGTATCAGGTGACAGTGGACGGCAAGGGCTACTACGTCTTTACGATATATGTCGTGAAGGCCGACGGCAGCACCACCACCATCCCGCGCAACGTGATTGTGGATTGCTACAAGTCGCAGTAAGTTCGGTTCGATAATTCCCGAAATCTCAAGCGGAGCGAAGCTCAGCCCGATTTCGGGAATGTAACGCCTTCATCGAGCGGGTAGATGGGTCGGGGCAGGTTGCGGTAGGCAAACCGCCTGAGGTCCGCGCTGCCCAGGCCAGGCGTGTCCACCTCGTAAATTGCGGACGCAATCGGGCCGTAGTCTCGTGGATGATTCCGCCGATGGCGATGCGGGTCATGATGATGAAACTATAGACCCGAACGGAGCAGGGTGAGCAGCATCAACCTCATACCGGCCTGGCGCTTTCACGAATAGCAATGCATCGTCGCGTACTCACTGCGAATACCACTCAACAAAGCCTATAATCGGGCTATACAGGTAAGTATTCATGGCGAGGGCATATGGCGACCGATTTCAGGGACATTATTACGATTATCCCGGGGAAACGCGGCGGTAAACCAACTATACGGGGAATGCGGATGACTGTCTATGATGTCCTGGAGTACCTGGCGTCCGGTATGACGGAAGATGAAATCATCGCGGATTTTCCCTACCTGACGAAGGAAGATATTCTCGCATGCCTCCAATTTGCCGCCAACCGTGAGCGTGCCATTGTGGCTGTCCAACCATGACAGCATTATTGTTTGACCAGAACCTTTCTCCAAAACTGATACAACGCCTGGGTGATATCTTCCCGGCTTCAATACATGTGTCACAGGCGGGCCTGGCGGAAGCGGCGGTAAAATTCACTCAAGTGGCCAATATGATTCAGACCTATGAGGCTGTGATTGACCAGGATGGCGTATTGCGGCTCCTTGAGCCTGTTAAGTTGCCGCCCATGCATCGTGTATTGATCACGGTTCTGGATGATGAGCCGGAACTGAGCGGTCGTGAATCCGCAATATTGAGCGAACCCGCATTGGCTGCAGATTGGCTCACACCGGAAGAAGACAATGCATGGTCACACTTAGCCAAGCTTCCATCGTTGTAGTCAAATTCCCATTTTCAGACCTTCCGGAGACGAAGCTGCGTCCTGCGGTTGTGCTTTGTGATGCCAGACGCGGAGACTGGTTGTTGTGCCAGATTACCAGTAACCCGTATGGTGACCCAAACACCGTGGTCATTACCAGCGACAGCCTTTCTGCTGGATCGCTGACTTCAGCAAGTTTCGCACGCCCGATAAAGCTATTTACGGCGAGTGAAGCACTGATCACCAAGCGTATTGCAATACTCACCGATCAGACATTCAGTGTGATATTACTCGCGACAATTCGCATCCTGCAAAACCAGCTACCCGCCGGACGGTGATCGCTTATCGCGAAAACTGCCTGATTCCCTCCCAGTCCAGCTCAATCCCCAATCCCGGCGCGGTCGGAATCGGCAACATACCCTCATCATCGAGCGTGAACGGCTTCGCGATGATCTCCTCAATGTAAGGCGACGGCGTAAGGTATTCCACCCAGCGCGCCACGGGCAACGCTGCTACCAGATGCAGGTCGGCGGCCAGCCCCACAGCCGTGTTCCACCCGTGCGGCACCAGCAGCACGTTGTGGTCGCAGGCCATCCACCCGATGCGGCGCGATTCGGACAGCCCGCCCACCTTGGTGCAGTCGGGCTGGATGATGTCTACCGCGCCGCGCTCGATCCACGGCATGAAGCTCTGCCGACGCGTCAGCACCTCGCCGGTGCTGATAGGCACGGGCGAATGCTCGCGCAGCTTGATGAAGCCCTCGATATCGTCGGGCGGCAGCGCCTCCTCGAACCAGGTGATGCCGTAATCCGCCAGCATGCGCGCTGTCTCGATGGCCCACTTGTAGTTGTGCGGCCAGAAGTGCTCGCTGCCGCCGGCGTCCACCATGATTTCCACTTCGTCGCCGACGGTCTCGCGCGCGGTGCGCACCAGCAGTTCGTCCAGCTTGCGATCCACCCGCCCGAACGGTTTCCAGCCCAGCTTGATGGCCCTGAACCCGCGCGCGGCGACGGCCTGCAGCTTTTCGCGCAGGATATCGGGCTGGTCGAACAGGATGGAGCCATATGGCTTGATGCGGTTGCGGTAGTAACCCCCCAGCAGCCGCGCCACCGGCTGACCGCTGACCTTGCCCAGCAGGTCCCACATGGCGATGTCGACGCCGCTGATGGCATGCGTCACCGCGCCGCCGCGCCCCTGCCAGAAGGCCATCTGGCCGATTTTCTCGGTCACGCGCTCCGGTTCGATGGCGCACTCGCCGATAATCCACGGGCGCATCAGCCGCAGCGCGCCCTCGACCAGTGCCTGGCTGGTGTACACGCTGCCGATGCCCGTCAGCGGCTGGCCGCCCACAGTCTCATCGGTGACGACCTGGACCAGCGTGTGCAGATTCTCCTCAGGCTCGATCTCGGTATCCCAGCCGCCTTCGGGGGTACGGCCCATCAGCGGAATAGTGCGCACTTCGGTTATCTTCATCGCTTCCCTTCCTGTGGTTGCTGTGAGTCATATTACGCGAAATGGGTGAAAACAGGCTTGCCCGTGCGGTATAACCCGTTGGTTGCGAAGCCGGCATATTCGCCGGGGTTGAGGAGACGACGATCAAGGCGCTGCGATTTTGTATACACGCCCGGTCGTGCCGCGCGGCCCGGCAACCTGCGATGTCAGTACGTATATCTCGCCTTCGGCGCCTGTGCCGAAGCCGCGCACGAAGGCGTTGATGCGCCCGTTGGCGCTGCCGACCACTGCCACCTTCTGCAGTGCCCACATCCCCGCTTCCTGCGGCGGCGAGGCTACCAGCAGCGTGCCGTCCGGCGTGGTGTAGTTGGCGCCCCAGTCGCCGAAGACATAGCGCCCCTGTAAGGAAGGTATCGCCTTGCCCCGGTAGATCATCCCGCCGACGCCGACCAGGCCAATGCCTCCCGGCGCCTGGATATTTGGATACTCGACGATGGGATCGATCAGCGGGCTGCCGTCCGCCCCCGTATTCGCGCAGTCTGCCAGCGACTGCGCGGGGTTGTCGCGTTTGAAGCAATGCGCTGCTTGTATGTTAATAATGTACCAGGGACGCCTGGGCAGTCGGGAGAGATGAAGCCGTTTCGCTCCCAGAGTCACGAACTCCTCGCGAAGATCGTGCTCCTCTCCCGGTTTCTGGTCCTCCGGAAAGCCGGACAGTATCTTCGCGGTAGAGAACAGACCTCTGGAAACTCATCTTCCGCGTTTTTTGGAAGATCCCCTCCCCAAAAAGTGCGGACCAAACGAACTAATTCACCCCCTGAACTCCAGCCCACCCGCAATGAGCGCCGAAAAGACCAACTGCGACAGAAATGCATTGCTGGCGATAAATACATGACCTCCCGGCAGTAACGCATGGACCGCCAGTTTTGACCATTCAAGAAAGAATCGATACAGGGAATCACGTTCTTTGGAATTCAGCGCGGTAAATCTTGGCAGTGGCGCTCGATTACTCCCATCGAACGACGGAGGTATGCGCCAGATACCGCCATTACCATTTGTGCGTTTCTCTATTTGATCAAAGTTGTACTCTTTGACGCCGTAAGGAGGATCGGCAACAATAGCATGGACACATTCAGCAGGAATACGCCCCATCCACTCAAATGAATCTGCGTGCAATATCAGAGATGCACCGATCTTCTGGGAACGATATTCGTACTTAAAAGTATCTACAGAGACCATGATTATTCGCCTTCGACAAACTCGCCTAAAGAATAATCCGGACGAAGCTCCCGTAACATCTTTACAAGTTTCCCTCGTCCATTCTCATCAGCAGCAAGGATACTTTCGAAGTCAGCCAGGCTCAGGATTACCGCTTGTGATATGTGACGACGACGGATCACATATCGCGTTCCATTTTGAACGACATCATCCAGAATGCGACCAAAATTGTTTTGCGCCTCTGTTGACGCAACAAGTCTTGTAGCCATCAGGCATAATTCCAATTTAGCTATTATAGCTAAATTGTACGCAGCATACATGTGAATGTCAAACTATCGGGCAGAATTGCCTGTGCCCCTGTGTGCAGTCACGAGCGGCGCCTTGCCTCCGCTGGTCTTCGGGATAGCCGGCACCTGTTGGACCTTGACCTGGGAAACGCTGGCGCCGTGTTCGGCAAGCGCCTGCGCCAACCGCCCCCTGAGTGCTTCGCCAGAGAAACCATCGCGCACGCCGCTCAGCAGCACGGTCAGGCTGTCGTCGGCCTCGTGGATCACCTGCCAGCCGCTCACCGGCAGCACGTCCATGACTTCACTGAAGACCAGCGGCTCGACGGTCACCCGACCGCCGCTTGCCGCCGGGAGCCGCAGCGTGTCCTCCACGCGCCCCTGGATGCCGTCCAACACGGCAAAAGGCAGCCCGCAGAGGCATCCCTCCGATGACAGCCGCACGCAGTCGTCCAGCTCGTAGCGGATGAGGGGCTGGGTGCGGCTGAAGAGCGTCGTCACCAGCACCTTCGCGCCATACTCCCCCGGCGGCACCGGGCGATACTGTTCGTCCACCGCCTCGGCGATCACCAGGTCCTCGAATAGATGCATGCGCCGGCAGCCGTGGTGCTCCGCGGCGATGTCGGCGGTCTCCGTGGCCCCGTACTGGTTGTACGGCTCATCACCCCACGCTTCTTTCGCGCGGCGGCGCGTCTCGTCCGTCAATACCTCCGAACTGACGAAGACCTGCTCCGGGAAGATATGGAGCCGTCCGGCGCACTGCTCCGCCGCGAGGATTCGCGCCATGGAGGCGTAGGCGATCAACTGGTGCGGCTGCCACACGTTCAACCGGTGCACGATCCTCTCAAGGGAATCGCTGGCGGGCAGGCGAATGGACGGCGTCCACCAAGTGCGCGCCGTCGCGCTCACCTGCGACGACATGTGCCAGGGGCTGACGGAGGCGACCGTGGCCATACGCCGGCGGCGCAGGAAGCTCACCTTCGCGCCCGACCACTCCTGCCCGCGCGCGAATGACGCGATGACCATCAGCCACTCAGGCTCGCTGAACAGGAAGAAGCCGGGGCGGCCGCTGCTGCCCGACGTGGCGGTGACCCGGTAGCGGTCCAGGAAAAGCCCGCCGTCTGTGCTCTGCGCCACATGATTGCGCACAGCCTCCAGGCGGACAGCCCGGTCCGTCACCAGGTCGTCGAAGTGCGCCATCAGCATGGCCTTGGTGAGCACGGGCAGTTCACGCAACGGCCGCTCCGTCAGGCCGTGGTGGAACTGCTGATAAAACGGCGACCGCGCGCAGGCGTAGTCGCGGAGTTGCCGCAGCGCGTCTGTTCGGAAAGCATCCAATTGCCGGCGCGTCCAGCGCTCATGCTGGCGCAGCCGCCTGATCCGCTGCAGCGCGCCAAACAGGGTCCGCATATCCATTGGTCCTCCTGATTAAGTGATAAACAGGTGATTTCACCTGCCCACCCATACGCCGCTTTGCTGTTGCTGACAGCTGCTGCAAGTCGTAACCTGGATCTGGAAATCCTTAGTCTCCGTCGCGGAGGTGTATGATGGCTCCGAAACTTAATCTTCGAGCGGTCGCGATCACCCTGTTCATCGCGCTGGAAATCAGCTATTTTCTGTGCATTGCAGGGGACCTGCTGTTTGGCTGGACCATGTACCAGGCATGGATGCCGGTGCTGCCAGGATTTATCTGGCCACTGACACTGGGTGGCTTTCTGGTGGGCCTGCTTTGGCTGGCTCTCTACAGCGTGTACGGCGCAGCCTTAATCGTGCTGCCCTACAACTATTTCTCCCGGCGCGAAGCCGTTTAACCCGTCTATTGGTGCGCTGCCAGCGGAAGGCTCTGCTTTCCTTACCTCGTTAACAACTTGTAACCCGCGTTCTCCCAGGCGGCCATGCCGCCGTCCAGGTCCCATACGCTGGTATAACCCAGTCTGGTTAAGGTGCCTGCCGCAATGGCGCTCATACGCCCGCTGCGGCAGTACAGCACGATCCTGGCACTCTTATCAGCGGGCAGTCGGTCCAGCTTCTGGTCAATCTCGTTGTAGGGGATGAAAGCGTCGGTGGACGCGATTTCACCCTCGTAAGGGATGTGCACGTTGACGAACGTGAAGTCCTTCTGCGCCAGCATGGTGTTCAGTTGTGCTGGTGTAATACTCGTGTAGCCAGCGGTGCCCACCGCCGTTGAACGCACGGTGGCCAGAGGCTTCAGCGGCGTGTCAGTCGCGTTGGGCGTTGCGCCAGCGCCGCCGCCGCTGCATGCCGCCAGCAGCATCACACTCGAAACGGTGAGGGCCAGCAGGCCGCTCCGCAAGGCTCGTCCTTCCATGTCTCGCATTGTAGCCTCTGGGCTTTTCACCCGTGGGGACAGTTGCGACAACTTTCCGCGCGGCAATATCGAGCACTTGTCAAGTCGCCTCCAACGTAGACTGATTTTATGCGAGCGCGTCTGGGAATGCCGCGAATAGATTGCCCTGTTCGGGATAGGCATTTTTGCCTATATTCGAACCGCTTCGTACTCATAGTTTCATGGCCTCAACTGATGTACACTTGCCGCGCAGTTCAAATATGGGCGAACCGGAAATCATGAGCCTGACCAGCGCCGAAGGCAGCCTGTTCATTCCGGAGAGCGCACTCAGCGTGCGCTGAATCATCATGCCATTGAAGAGCGCAGCGAAGCAGGGCATTCAGCAACCTCAATTGCCGAAGCACCTGCCTGCGGCGACGCTCGACGACATCGGCGACGGCAGCGAAATCAGCGCGGTTGCCATCGCCGGCGGCAGCCTGGAGAATCGCGCGCTGCAGGGCATCGTCTTCGAGCAGATGCGCCTGCGCCGCGTGCTATTCCTCCGCGCCCGCCTGCCCAGACTGCGCCTGGTGGACGCGCGGCTGGACGCCTGCGACCTGTCTGCGGCAGACTGCGAGCAGGCGCACATGCGGCGCGCAGAACTGGCGGGTTGCCGCCTGTGGGGCACCAACTTCGCGCAGGCCCATCTCGAGGATGTCCGGCTTGAGGAGTGCAGCGCCGAGAACGCCATCTTCGCCGGGTGCAGCTTCAAGGCGGCACGCCTCGAGCGCTGCAGCCTGGTGAAAGCGACGTTCGCGGATGCCAACCTCAGCGGCGCTGTCCTCCTGCGTTGCGACTTGAGCGGAGCCGATCTGCGCGGCGCGAAGCTGACCGGCGCAGACTTGCGCGGCTCTATCCTGGATGATCTGCGCGTGAACCCGGCCGACCTGCGCGGCGCGATCATCGAACCGGCACAGGCCGCGCAGATCGCGCGGCTGATGGGGCTGACCGTGCGATCCGAAGGCGAGTAGCGTGTCACTGGAGAGTTCCGAGTTCTCATCGAAGGCATCCTTCGATTCCGCTACGCTCAGGATACCCGGCTAACTCGTCTGCACGTCGTGCGCGCCGCTCTCGGCCTTGCCGGCGGACGTGATGCGCACGAACTCCGCGTTGGCCCACAATTCGGCGATGCTGGTCGCGCCTGCGTAGCTCAGGCCGGAGCGCAGGCCGCCCACCAACTGGTACACGATATCCTTGACCGGCCCGCGCATCGGCACCATCGCTTCGACGCCCTCGGCGACCACGCGCTCCCAGTCGTCCGCATCTACCTCGTGACCCAGTTCGATCTCCTGGCGGTCGATGTTGGCGGTCAGCGAGGCCATGCCGCGCACGACTTTGTAGCGCTGCCCGTTGCGCACCACGTTGGCGCCGGGGCTTTCGTCGGTGCCGGCCAGCAGGCTGCCCAGCATCACCGTGCTGGCGCCGGCGGCCAGCGCCTTGGTGATGTCGCCGGATGTGCGGATGCCGCCGTCGGCGATGATCGGCACGCCCAGCGCCTGCCCGGCGTCGGCGCAATCGGCGATGGCGCTGAGCTGCGGCACGCCGAAGCCGGTCACGATGCGCGTGATGCAGATCGAGCCGGCGCCGACGCCGACCTTGACCGCATCCGCGCCCGCCGCGACCATGTCGCGCACGCCCTCCGCGGACGCCACGTTGCCGCCCACCACATCCACCTGCGGGAAGCGGGCCTTGAGCGCGCGCACCATATCCAGCGCCGGGTCGGAATGCCCGTGGGCGATGTCCACCACCAGCGCGTCCGCGCCGGCATCCACGCAGGCGGCTGCGCGCGCCATATCGCTGCTGCGCACGCCCACGGCCGCGGCCACGCGCAGGCGGCCGCGGCTGTCTTTAGTGGCGTCGGGCCAGTGTTCCTGCTTCGCGATGTCCGCGGCGGTGATCAGCCCCTGCAGGCGGCCATCCGGGTCCAGCACGGGCAGTTTCTCGATGCGGTGTTCGTGCAATATGTCGCGCGCCTGTTCCATCGACGTGCCTGAGCGCACCGTCACCAGCCTGTCGCGCGGCGTCATCACATCGGTCACCGGACGGGCGGCGTTGCGTTCGAACATCAGGTCGCGCGCGGTGACCAGGCCCAGCACCTCGTCGCTCTCACCCACCACCACCAGCCCGCCGATGTGCAGTTCGTCCATGCGGTCGCGCGCGTCCTGCACGCTGGCCGAGGCCGGCAGATTGTAGGGGCGCTCGACCATGAAACCCTCGGTGCGTTTGACGCGCCGCACCTCGGAGGCCTGCCGCTCAACGGTCATGAAGCGGTGAATGACGCCGATGCCGCCCAGGCGCGCTATGGCGCGCGCCATGCCAAATTCGGTGACGGTATCCATGTTGGCGGAGACGATGGGCGCGGCCAGCGCGATGTTGCGGCTGAAGCAGGTGCGCGTATGGACCGCGTGCCGCGAGCGGATGGAAGACCGGCGGGGCGATAACAGAACGTCGTCGAAAGTCAGCGCGGTTTCGGGGCGCAGTTTCAAAGGCATGATAGATCACGATTCCTTTACGGACTGTCGAACACAAACACGCAGATGGTAGCACAGGGCAGACCCGGTATGCAGACCGACAGGGATTGATGACATCTCATATACACCTCTTTCCTTTCAGTAACGATGTGGTATGATAAATCATCATACCGGAACAGCGGAGGAGCGGATGTCAACGACAAAGGTAGCTGTGACCATCGACACCGAACTGCTGGAACAGTTGGATCAACTGGTGGCATCGCACATCTTTGCGAATCGCAGCAAAGCAATCCAGGTTGCGTTGCGCGATAAACTGGCTCAATTGCGCCGCAATCGCCTTGCGCTTGAATGCGCCAAACTCAATCCTCGCGCAGAGCAGGCTATGGCGGAGGAAGGATTTGAACTGGAGATGGCGCAATGGCCCGAATACTGAGAGGCGACATCTGGTGGGCTGATCTGAACCCCGCGCGAGGCCACGAGCAGGCTGGTGTACGTCCCGTGCTCATCATCAGCAATGACATCTTCAATGACCGATCCGGAACGGTGATCGCAGTCGCTATTACCAGCCAGGAACCGGCAGCCGGTTTTCCACTGACGCTGGAGATTCACTCCGCCAAGCTGCCGAAGCGGTCGTGGGCGAAGATCAGCCAGATACGCACGCTATCGGTCGAACGTCTGACTGCCAGAGCAGGACAAGCGCTAGAAGAGGAACTGGATCGGGTCGTTGTCGGCTTAAATGAAATCGTAGGCATCTGAAGAACGACCACACTCCAAGACAGACCATCACCCCGCTACAAACAATGGATCAGCTCATGACACAACCAACCATCGCCCGCGCGCGCGCCGTCGAATGGCCGCTCATCGCCATCCTCGCCGTCTACTTCGTCCTGGGCGGCCTGTTCGCCGTGCTGGTTCCCCCCTGGCAGGTGCCGGATGAGCCGGCGCACTACAACTACGTGCGCCAACTGGCGCAGACCGGCGCCTACCCCGTGCTGCAGATGGGCGACTACAACCAGGACCTGATCAGCAACCAGATTGCGCCGCCCAACGCGCGCCCGGCCGTCTCACTGGACGCCGTGCAATACGAGGACCACCAGCCGCCGCTGTTCTATACGCTGGCGGCGCCGGTATTCCTGCTGTTTCATGGCGCGCTCATCCCGCTGCGGCTGTTCTCGCTGCTGGTCGGCGGGCTGATGGTGCTGTTCTCGTATCTGGCGGTGCGCGCCATCTTCCCCGCGCATCCGCAGATTGCCGCTTTCGCCGCCGCCTTCATCGCCCTGCTGCCGCAACACCTGTACATGATGGCCGGCTTCGACAACGACTCGCTGGCCGAGGCGCTCATCGCGCTTACGGTGTGGCTGTGCGTGCTGTATATCAACCGCGCCAGTTCCTCCCCTGCGCCTGCCCGCTCCTCTACCCCCTTGCTCCTGGCGCTCGCCGTCGCGGTCGGGCTGGCGTTTCTGACCAAGGTGACGGCGTATCTCGCGCTGCCGGTTGCGCTGTTCGCCGTGTTCGCCAGCGGCTATCGCCGGCAGCCGGCGGGACAGCTCATCAGGGCGCTGGCGGTCGTCATATTCGTGAGCGCCGTCATCGGGCTGCCGTGGTGGATACACGGCCTGCAGGTCTACGGCGGCACGGATGTGCTGGGCCTGCAGCGCCACAATCAGGTGGTGGCGGGGCAGCCCACTACTGCCGAATGGATCGGCCTGTACGGCTGGGGCGGCCTGCTCAGCCGCATGGCGCAGTTCACTTTCCAGTCGTTCTGGGGGCAGTTCGGCTGGATGAGCATCGTGCTGGACCGGCGGTTCTATCTGCTTTTCCTCGCCATCACCGTGGTATCAACCGCTCTGTACCTGGCGTGGTGGCTGCATGGGCTGTCGGCGCGGCGGCGCCTGCAGGGCAAGACGGCCACCCGCAGCGGCGCCAGCATCTATTCTCCGTTTCTGGTGCTCACGCGCGAGCAGTCGCTGGCGCTCGACATGCTGGCGCTGCTGGCGCTCGGCGCGCTGCTCGGCTTTATCTGGTACAACCTGCAGTTCGTGCAGCATCAGGGGCGCTACCTGTATTCCGGCCTGATCCCGATCGGGACGGCGCTGGCGCTGGGGTGGCACTTCGTTTTCTCGCGCAACGCGCTGGCAGTGCGCCTGCAGGGCTGGTTGTGGGCGGCGCTGCTGCTGGCTTTCATCGCGCTTGATGCGCACCTGCTCTTCCGCGTCATCCTGCCGGCGATGCGGTAAGAAGGCGAACAAGCAGAAAACCCGACAGGTCTGTCAGACCTGTCGGGTTTTCACAAGCCAGGTTTCTGCCGCCTCAACCCTGCAATAATTGTTCGAACAGCGGGTTGTCGGAGTTTTCCTCTCCGCCTGCTTCTACCGGCTTGATTTCCACATTGTCCGTGGAGCCTTTCACTTCCTCGACCATGCTGAAGTCCAGCTTGCCATCCGCCAGGCCGATCTGAATTCTGGAGTTGTCGAGGAACTTGCCGGACAGCAATCCGTCCGAAAGAATATCCTCCACCTCGCTCTGAATCACCCGGCGCAACGGGCGTGCACCGTAATCGGCGTCGTAGCCCTTCGACGCCAGGTAATCCTTGGCCTGCTCCGTCACCTCGATCTTGATGTTGTGATCGGAAAGGCGCTTCTGCACCTTGTTCAGTTCCAGCGTCACGATCTGCCCGATGTTCTCGCGCGAAAGCGGGTGAAAGACGATGGTCGCATCCACGCGGTTGAGGAATTCAGGGCGGAACAACCGCTTCAACTGCGCCAGCAGCTTATCCTTGATCTCGTTGAACTGGCGTTCCGCATCTTTGGTCTCGTCCTTCTGCGCCGCGAAGCCCAGGCGGGCTTCGCGCTTGATCATCTCTGCGCCCACGTTCGAGGTCATGATGATGCAGGTGTTGCGGAAGTCCACCTTGCGGCCGCGCGCATCGGTCAGGCGGCCTTCTTCCATGATCTGCAACAGCATGTTGAAGACTTCCGGATGCGCCTTCTCGATTTCGTCAAACACGACGATGGTATACGGGCGGCGACGCACGGTCTCGGTCAACTGGCCGGCGTCGTCATAGCCCACGTATCCGGGCGGCGCGCCCACCAGCCGGCTGACGGTGTGGCGCTCCATGAACTCGCTCATGTCGAGCACGAGCAGCGCCTCTTCGCTGCCGAACAGGAATTCGGCCAGCGCCTTGGTCAGTTCGGTCTTGCCCACGCCGGTAGGCCCCAGGAAGATGAACGAACCCATCGGGCGGCGCGGGTCCTTCAAACCCACGCGCGAGCGGCGCACGGCTTTGCTGATGAAGGTAATGGCCTCCTCCTGGCCCACGATGCGCTCGTGCAGAGCTTCTTCCAGGTGCAGCAGGCGCTCGCTCTCCGTGCCGGCGATGCGCGTCACCGGCACGCCCGTCCACATCGACACGACCTCGGCGATGTCTTCCGGACTGACTTCCGGCCCTTCCGTCTGCGGGTCAAAATTCGCGCGCAGCGATTCGATTTCCTCCAGCGCCACGCGCTCGCGTTCGCGCAGCGTGGCGGCGTCGTCGTAGCGCGCCTGCTCCATCGCCTCGTTGCGCTCTTTCTGCACCATGCGCAGTTCTCGGAAGGCGCGCTGCAGATTGACCGATTGCGGCGACTTATACATGCGCACGCGCGCGGCGGTCTCGTCGATCAGGTCAATCGCCTTATCCGGCAGGAAACGATCCGGCACGTAGCGCGAGGACAACTGCACGGCGGCGATGACCGCATCCTGCGAAATGCGCAGCTTATGATGGGCCTCGTAGGCGCCCTTCACGCCCTTCAGGATCTCGATGGTCTGGTCGGGCGTCGGCTCGTCGACATAGACGGGCTGGAAGCGCCGTTCCAGCGCGGCGTCGCTTTCGATGTGCTTGCGGTATTCGTTCAGCGTCGTCGCGCCGATGCACTGCAGTTCGCCGCGCGCCAGCGCCGGTTTCAGAATGTTGGCGGCATCCACGCTGCTGCCCGCCGCGCCAGCGCCGACGAGCATGTGCACCTCGTCGATGAAAAGAATGGTGTCGCTGGACTTGACTTCTTCGATCACTTTCTTCAGGCGCTCTTCAAACTGGCCGCGGTACATGGTGCCCGCCACCAGCGAGCCGACATCCAACTGCATCACGCGCTTGTTCAATAGCGGTTCGGGCGTCTGCCCTTCCACGATGCGCTGCGCCAGCCCTTCCACGATGGCGGTCTTGCCCACGCCGGGTTCGCCGATCAGCGCCGGGTTGTTCTTGGTGCGGCGCGACAGAATCTGGATGACGCGCTCGATTTCGGTCTGCCGGCCGATTACGGGATCGAGCTTGCCCTGCTCGGCCAGCGCCGTGAGGTCGGTGGCCAGCTGGTCCAGCGCCGGCGTCTTGGCGCGCTCCTTCTTCTGCGGCGAAGGCGCGACTCCGGCAGACTTGCCGGTTTCGGGCTGTTCCTGCTGCACGGCGCGCAGCGTCTCGCGGCGGATGCGCTCGGTCGTCAGACCCAGTTGGCGCATGACATCAATGGCGACGCCGTCGCCCTGGCGGATCAGGCCGAGCAGCAGGTGCTCGGTGCCGATGTAACTGTGGCCCAACTTGCGCGCCTCATCGACGGCGTACTCGATCACCTGCTTGGTGCGCGGGGTCAGGTCGAGCTTGCCGGCCGGCGTGCGCCGCCCGACTCCGGCCATGCGCTCGACCATCTCGGCGACGCGCTCCGGCTTCGCGCCCAGGTCGCGCAGGACTCTGCCGGCGACGCCGTTCTCCTCGCGGATCAAACCCAGCAACAGGTGTTCCGTCCCAATGTAATTATGCGAAAGGCGTTCAGCCTCCTCCTGCGCCAGGGTCAGCACCCGCCTCGCGCGTTGCGTAAATCGCTCCAGTTTGTTCGCCACAGCGTACTTCTCCTTACTTCAGTGGGCAGAAGGCTTTTCCCTGCGGAAAAAGCGAAAACCACATTCCCCTCTGTCCACTCCAGAATTATCATACACCACCATCCAACGACCCAACCCAATCCATTACCACTCAGTACCTCACGGTCATACGGCTGTGGGGCGGCGACGGGGGACCTTGTCCGTTGTTTTAACGGCGCTATGTTAGAACTACATGAGCATAGCCTGTTCATTCCAGTGAGCATAACAAAAAACGGCGGAACCCCAGCTTCACCTGGGGAGCCGCCGTCTTCGATATTCTGTTGGCCGGGCAATTGACGTGACTACTCGTTCGCTGTCTGCTCGGTGCCGCTGCCGGGGCCTTTGCTTTCCTCGCCGCCGGACAGTTCGGACTGCCAGTCCAGATCGGCATATTCAGCCCAGCTTACGCGCTTGAGGCTGAGCGCGATGCGTTTCTGTTCCGGTTCCACGCGCATCACGCGCAGGGTCACAATCTGGCCTTCTTTGAGCACCTCGCGCGGGTTGACAACCGTCTTGTCGCTCAGTTCCGACAGGGGAATCAGGCCCTCGATAGCCTCGTCATCCTTCAGCCGCGCAAAAGCGCCGTGCTTGGGGTGAATCTTGATGACTTCCGCTTCGACCAACTGGCCGGGGCGATAGCGCTTGTCGAGATCGCTCCACGGATCGGTCTGCAGCGACTTCAGGCTCAGCCCGATGCGCCCGCTTTCCTTATCAACGCTGATGACCTTGACCCGGACGTGATCCCCTTCCTTGACCACCTCGCCAGGGTGCTTCACACGCTGGTAGGACAACTCGGAGAGATGAATCATTCCGTCGGCCCCGCCCAGGTCGACAAACACACCGAAGTCTTTGACGCTGCTGACGTCGCCCTCAACCACGGAACCGACATCGATCTCGCTGAGCAGCTTATCCTTCTGGGCGGCCCGAGCCTCTTTGGAGGCGGCCCGCTCGCTCAGGATCAGCCGGTTGCGCTCGCGGTCAATCTCGATGACCTTGACGTACGTCGGCTGGCCGACCAGTTTCTGGTAGCGCTGTTCGGGGGGCTGGCTGTCGTCGCCCATCATGCGCTGATGCGGCATGCTCAACTGCGACGCGGGGACGAAGCCGCGCAGACGCCCGACCTTGACGATCACGCCGCCCTTGTTGAACCCGGCGATGTGGCTCTCCAGCGCTTCCTGGTTCTTGAACAAATCCTCGGCGGTGCGCCAGTCGCGCTCGTTGATGGCCTTGGCCAGGGACAGGACAACGTTGCCGTTGCGGTCTTCCGGCGTCAGCACGTAAGCGTAGATTTCCTGACCGATTTCCAGTGTGGCGCGGAAGTCGCGCGGCAGGGCCTCCATTTCTTTGCCCGTCACGATGCCCTCGGACTTCGCTCCCAGGTCTATCAGGATTTCGCGGTCATTGACCGACGCGATGCGACCCGACACGAGCTGGTTCTTTTTCGGCGGATCATAGCGCTCGCTGCGCGCTAAAAATTCGCCCAGCGAAGCTGCAAAATTATCGTCCCCTTGTGTTTCGGTGGGCTTTTCGTTCCCGGGGACATCTCGGCTCTCCATACTCAGGTGTGTTTCCTTCGGCGTAAGATTATACGCATTATACCTAAGATTCGGATGAGGACAGGCCGATAAGGCACGAAACGCCAAACTCGTCAGATTTACGGTGATTCATTGCCTATAAAAAATACCCTGCTGACCGGTCTTCGGGTTCCTTTGACACGCCTATAATGGCGTTATGCAAGCACTGGAACAACGCATCCTCGCCGATGGACGCAACCTGGGAGAAGGCATCCTGAAGGTCGACTCGTTCGTCAACCATCAGGTCGATCCTGCGCTGATGATGGCCTGCGGGCAGGAGTTCGCCCGCCTGTTCGCGCGCACACGCCCCACCAAGATTCTGACCGCCGAGATCAGCGGCATCGCTCCGGCGCTGACAACCGGGCTGGCGCTGAACATTCCCATCGTCTATGCGCGCAAGACCAAACCGGTCACCATGCCCGATACGGTCTTCCTGACTACCGCGCCCTCGCACACCAAAAAGGTCGACGTCGAAATCATGGCCTCGCCCGAGTACCTGCAGGCCGGCGAGCGCGTCCTGATCATCGATGACTTCCTGGCTACCGGGCAGACCATCCTGGCGCTGGCGCGCATCGCCAGGGCCGCCGGCGCGCAGGTCGTCGGCGTTGGCGCGCTTATCGAGAAGACGTTTGAGGGCGGGCGCGATGCGCTGCAGTCGTTGAATGTGCCTGTCGAGTCGCTCGCGCTCATCAGCGACATGCGCGGCGGGCGCATTATCTTCGCGCATTCGCATGAGCAATGACGCCCCGGTCACGGTCGTCTTCACCGTCCTGAACGAAGCCGACGCGCTGCCGCGCCTGCTGGATTCGCTGGCCGCGCAGACCCGCCCGCCCGATGAGGTGGTCGCCTGCGACGGCGGCAGCCGCGATAACACCGTTGCGCTGCTGCACGCCGAGTGCCGCTTCCTGCTGAAAGTCATCGAGTCGCCCGGCGCGAATATCTCGCGCGGGCGCAATCTCGCCATCGCCGCCGCCGCGCACCCGCTCATCGCCTGCACCGATGCCGGCGTGCGGCTTGACCCACACTGGCTGGAGCGCATCACACGCCGCTTCAGCGACAGCGAGCCACCTGCCTGGGTGGGCGGCTTCTTCCTGCCCGACCCGCAC
>JAKALH010000320.1 GCA_021813225.1 Chloroflexota bacterium | reverse complement strand
AGCCACAGCCTGCTGCCCATAACTCTCAAAGAACCATTCAATCGCCTGATAGCACTCGCTTAACGTCGTGACAGGCAGTCCGGTCTCTCTGCTCAGATGCGCCACATCAAGCCCGCTCCCCATTGGGACCGTCGATATATCCTGCAACAGCAGATCCGGGTATTCCGTAACGCGAAACGTGCGATCGAGCGAGTTGACCTGGCAGGACTCGACGCCGGCGACCTCACGCAAAACGCGATAGTAGAAACCTTTTTGAACCCCTTTCCGCAGCGCGGCAGTGATCGTATCGACGTTATCGGCGCGGATATCGCCTTCACCGAACAGCTTCTGCACGCTGAGTAAAACAGCCTTCCCATAGCCCGTATTGCATATTGACGGCCAATAAGGCTCGAACAGTTTCCACTTTTCCGTCGATGAAAGCTCAGTAGAAACGAACCTCGCTGCCTCATCAGCCGACATGCCGGCCACTTTCAAGTCATCCAGCGCGTAATGGGTGAACAGATATGCCCAGTCATCACACGTGAATAGAGGAGCGCCGGAAGATGGCCCCGCCAGGCGCTGTGATTCTTCCAGCAGATGCTCGTGCGTGTCGATGAACAGCGTGTCATCAATCTTCTCTTTCAGGTTGTCTTTGAAAGCACTCATTTTGACCTATGTCCTCCCGCAGGCTGGCAATGGTGACCGGACATGGCTGATCTCTGGACTAGCTCTTGAGCAGATCGTCGATCGAGACAGGCTGACCGGTCGCAATGGACTTGTTTGCGCCGATGCCAATCAGGATCGACATCGCCCCGGACCATGAACCGGCCATGTATCCGAGCGGGTCAGGAATGTCCCTTCCGCTGAACAGGCGCTCAAGCAGGCGATCATCGCCACCGGCATGGTTACCGGTTGCCCGCGGTATGTTGTAAACCACCCTTTCGCCCCTGCGATTGAACACATCAATCTGCTGGACCGACTCTCCCGCGCGTTGGCCGCTGTGGAATTCCTGCGCCTCAATGCGCCCGCCGAAGCCATTCAGGGCGACGCGCCAGCCCTCGTATGGGCTGTAGGCAATAAGGGAGTAACTCATCGTTACGCCATGCTTATAGCACACCGTCGCGTTCATGTTGTCCTCGATGTCGATGTCATCGGCGAACACGCAACGGTCGCGGAAGTATCCATCGACCTGCTCGGCATCGTAATACAACGCTTTCATGCGGGCATCGTGTTCATAGTCCACGTAAAACTCGCAGGTGCGAGTATAGGCGCAGGTGCTGCAACGCTCGCCGCGCTCGCGCCGCGATGGGCCATAGAATCGACGCGAACCGGTTGCGTATACCAGCATCGGGTCATCCTCAACCCACCAGTTGATCATGTCGAAATGGTGGGTAGCTTTGTGGACGAGCAGGCCGCCGGAGTTATCCTTGCGACGATGCCAGCGCCTGAAATAATCGGCGCCGTGGCGTGTGTCCAATATCCATTCGAAATCGACGCTGTACACTTCGCCGATGGCGCCCTCGCGCAGCAGTTCCTTGATGCGGGTGACATACAGCGCAAAACGATAGTTGAAAGTGACGGTGACATGCCTGCCCGTGCGCTTCTCGGCATCCAGAATCGCGCGGCAGCGTGCATCGTCGATCGTCATCGGCTTCTCCGTAATGGCGTCACATCCCGCTTCAAGCGCCCTGATGATGTACTCGTGATGGAATCGATCAACTGTCGTGACGATAACGCAGTCCGGCTTTGCCGATGCCATCATTTCATCGAATGTGTTGAAGACGGGAACATTGCCGCACTCGTGGCTGAGCAGGTTTGAGCGCACCGGATTGATGTCGTAAACACCAACGAGTTTTGCTGAATCTGTGAACCGTTCAGAAATAGCCTTACCGTACATATACAGCCCGCGGCTGCTGGCGCCGGCCAGTGCGTAGCGTTTCATCGCATCCTCCGAATCAACTCTCTGCATCACCTTCTGTGAATGCAGTGTTTCTGTATTCTATTAGCCATTCGGAAAATGGCTGCAAGGCCGGCGGCACGCACATGATTACTTGTGTCTGTGTATCGATATTCCGCCTGCGGTTACAATCGCATACAGTCTGGTTTGCACTACTTGAAATTCCCGCACATCGTGGTATGAAACCGATCGACAACACGCTGCTTGAGCAATTGTGGTTCGATAATGAGGCGCGCGAGGTCAGACTGCGCGCCATCGTTGAGCAGTACCTGCAGGAACAGCCGCCGCCGGGCGGCATGTGGCGGCTCTTTACGCCGTGGCACAGCGCCGCAGACTGCAGGAGTTGCAGATAGTGTTGCGCCAGCGATATCCTGGTATTGAGAGGGCGGGAAACCACTGATGGAAAAAGAATCTCGTCTGCTGCGCGTCGGTGTGCTGGGTTGCGGCCCTATCGCGCAGTTTGCACACTTCGATGCCTGCCGGAAGGCTCGCAATGCTGAACTGTATGCAATCTGTGACCTTGCCGACGATTTACGAACACGCATGGCGGCCATACACCAGCCGCGCGCCGTCTATGCTGACTTTGCGCAAATGCTCGCAGACCCGAACGTCGACGCGGTCATCATTGCCGTAGCGGATCAGTATCACGTACCCTTGAGTATTCAGGCTATCCGCGCCGGTAAGCCAGTACTGGTCGAGAAACCGCTTGGGGCTACTGTCGAAGAGTGCGCAGAGTTGGCGGCACTGGTTCATCAAAGCGGCCTGGTGTTTCAGGTGGGCACGAATCGGCGCTTTGATCCCGGCGTGGCATTCGCACAGCGATTTATCCAGGACGAGATCGGCGGATTGATTGCGCTGAAGGCCTGGTACTGTGACTCGACCTACCGATATACGATGACGGACAACCTGCAGCCGATACCCATTCAGAGCCAGCAGGCCAGACGGCCCGGCGGAAATCCCAAAGCGGATCGGCAGCGTTACCTGATGCTCACGCATGGCAGCCACCTGGTCGATACGGCGAGATACCTGGGCGGCGCACTCATTGCCGTCAGGGCGCGCCTGGTTCACCAGTATGAATCGTTCTGCTGGTTCATTGAGACGGAGTTCGAAAATGGCGCGCTGGGGCATCTGGAGCTGACTATCCCCGTGCGCGGCGATTTTGAAGAAGGTTTTCGCATTTATGGGGAGTTCGGCAGCATCAATGGTCGAGTCTACCTGCCCTGGTATCACAAGGCGAGCGAGGTGGAGTGCTTCTCCACGAAAGACCGCCAATACCATCGGCCGCTGGGTGAGGATTCCTATACATATAAGCTTCAGATAGAGAGCTTCGCCGATGCCATCCTGCATGGCAAGCCGCAGGCTGGGGCTGATGTAGACGATGGTTACGCGGCAATGCGTGCCATGGCCGCGATCGCACGATCCGTAGATTCCGGCGAACGGGTCTTGCTGTCGGAAGTCACTGGGGGCGTTTGAATATGGATGTCGGCATCTTCGCGAGAATATTCACGCGACCGACATTGGCGGAAACGCTGGATGTCATTGGCAGGCATGGCATCAGAACGCTGCAGTTCAATATGTCCTGCGCCGGCCTGGACACCTTGCCGGAACGCATTACTGATGCGCAGACGGATGCCATTATTGCGGAACTGGACAGGCATCACATGAATGTCGCGGCTCTGTCCGGGACATTCAACATGATTCACCCCGATCGTGCTGTTCGTGACGATGGTTTGCGGCGGCTGCGCGTTCTGGCCGGTGCGGCGCAACGCATGAAAGTGCCGCTGATCACATTGTGCACGGGAACACGCGACCCGCAAAATATGTGGCGGCGCCATCCCGATAACGTCACACCGAAAGCCTGGGAAGACCTGGTCGAGTCGATGCGGGCCGCGGTGCAGATCGCGGATGACTATGATCTGCAGCTTGGGGTTGAGCCGGAGCTGTCGAACGTCATCAACTCCGCGCGTGCGGCACGGCGCCTGCTGGACACCCTCCATTCGCCGCGTATCAAAATCATCATGGACGGTTCCAACCTGCTGCATGCAGGCGAAGTCAGCCGGATGCATCGGATATTCGACGAAGCATTTGAACTCCTGGGCAACGATATTGCCCTGGTGCATGCCAAAGACCTGATGGCGGGTTCCGCTGAGAGCCATGGCGCTGCGGGCACGGGTGTTCTCGACTACGACTATTACCTTCACGGGTTGCAGCGCATCGGCTATGCAGGTCCTCTGATACTGCACACCTTGCGCGAGGAGCAGGTCGATGCCAGCGTGACTTTTCTGAAAAAGAAACTGGAGCATCTCCCCGGGTAGTGCCGCAACACAGGAATACGCAAATGCC
>JAKALH010000319.1 GCA_021813225.1 Chloroflexota bacterium | reverse complement strand
CAGGCGGCGAGTTTCCCATCTTCAGCAGCGGCGCCCGCCAGAGCATCTATCTGACGAATGCGGACATCGCCGCGGTCAAAGGCCAGCCCGGCATCGGGGCCGTCGTCGGCATTGCCGATAACCTGATAGACCTGCGGGTGAGCGATCCGGTTCAACTGCGTAAGGCGCGGGCCAGCCTGGTAGGCGTGAAAGACGACCTGAATCAGGTGCTTTACACTTACTTGTATCGGTGGATCGAGGGGGACGCGTCGGTCCTCATGCGCGTGGTGACGGACACCAACATCGCCATCATCTCGCAAGGTCTCAGCGGGGCAATGGGTCTGCATGTGGGCGACAAGCTGCTCGTGAAGGGCGCCGGCATCGATCACACCCGCTTGCTGACCATCGCCGGGGTGGCGGCGCGCATCCCGGGTTTCAAGCGCTATTTCTCCCGCGTTCGCTCTGAAGGACACAGCAGCGGCATTATTGTCAATCTCGAGACATACCGCGACCTGCAAAACAATCCAGCCAATGGATCGCCTGACCCTGCGGCGCCTTTATTCACCAAGTTAATGGCGACCGTGCAGCCCGGTGTGAACCGGAGCACCATGCTCAGCGACCTGCGCAACTACCTGAGCAAACAGAACAGCCTGACTGTGACGGCCACGTCCGAGCAGGTAGCGCAGGCGCGCATAGCGCTGGAACAGAGCCGGGTGTTTGTCGTCCTGCTCACCGGACTGTCCATGGTGACGGCGATCTTTGGCGTGCTGGCGGTCATGTACACCGCCGTGATGGGACGGCGTATCGAGATCGGCATGCTCAAGGCAATTGGCGCGTCGAAAGCCGCCTTGCGCGGAACGTTTATCGGTGAGGCGGTGGTCACGACCCTGGCAGCCGGTCTGGCAGGCATCATTGCCGGAACGATCCTGGGTTACGCCATCAATATCACCCAGTACCTGCAGAACGACGAGCCATTCGTGTTTGCATTCGACCTCAACACAGCCGGCATAATCGTCGCGCTGGTGAGCATCGCCGCCATCTTCAGTGCAGCGCTGGCCACACAACCTGTCATCCGGCAGAAAGCAGTCAAAATACTGCGTGGAAGAGGATAAGATGCGAACGAATCACCCCAGACCTGTTTATGCGCTGGTTGCCAGTGCGCTGGTGTTACTGACGGCTTGCCAGAATCAGGCCACGCCCCCGATTGCCGCTGCCAGCCAGGGTCGCTCGGGCAACCCAACCAGAACCACCAGTGCTGCTCCGAGCAAGCCTACCCCGCAGCCAACCCGCGCGATCGCTCCCGTCACTTCCGTGGCAGTCAACGGCGTGATTGCCCTGGCCGGACCGCCCATTGTTGTCTCCTTCGCCAGCAGCGGCAAGGTAACAGCAGTGCATGTAGCGCCCGGGCAGGCGGTGCACAAGGGCGATGTGCTGGCAGAACTGGATGGCATTGCGTTAACCCAGGCCTTGCAGCAGGCGCAGCAGCAGCTCGCGCTCAAGCAGGCTCAGATCAACAGCAGCCTGGCGCCAGCCAAACAGACCGATATTGATAACGCCAAAGCGGCGCTGGCATCGGCCTGGGCCGCCTACGACGCGTTGAAAAAAGGCCCGGACGCCAGCACTATCGTGCAGGCCCTGCGCAGCTGGAACAAAGCTAAAAACTCGTTGTACTCATCACAGCTCAAGCGCGACGGGACCTGCCATATCGTGTCGGGCCAGACGAGTTTGAATGACATAAAGAGTGCTAAGACCGAGCCGCATTGCAAACGAGCAGATTTGGACGTTCAGGCAGCGCAGATACAGGAGCGCATCGCCTATCAGCAATACCTGGACGCGCAAAAGCCGGCGACGCCGGACGCGCTTGCGAAATCGTGGGCGGGTGTGGTTCAGGCGCAGGCCAGTCTGGCCGCCCTGCAAAACGGCGTGAGCAACGAGCAAAAGCAGGTGTACGACCTGCAGCTTGCACAAATCCGGCTGACCGTAGAGCGCGCCCAGCGCAACCTGGCGCAGGCAAAACTGATTTCGCCATGTTCCTGCGTGGTTCAGGATGTGTCGCTGGTCGCCGGCGCCACTGCCAACGGCAGCATAACGTTGCTGGACACCGCGCAGTTGGAATTCCGCACGACCAATCTCAACGAGCTGGACGTCATCAAGCTGAAAGCCGGACAGCCCGCCACGATACGACTCATGGCTATGCCGCAGGCCATCACGGGCACTGTCGGCGCCATATTGCCGTTGCAGTCGGGCAGCCTGGGGGCCCTGGCGTTGTATACGGTCATTCTGAACCTCAACCCGGCCGATGCGAAGGCAACCCTGCTGCCTGGCATGACGGGTCAGGCAGAGATTAACTTTAAATGATCAGATATGACCATTTGTTGTGATTTTGGATAACACACCATGCTCCACCTGAAACCGAAAGTTGTGCTGATTGGCGCTATCAGTTTTCTGACTGCGTGCTCGGCAAGCACGCCGCAGCCAACACAGGCGCCGCGCCAGAAACCGCTTGAGTCCAGGCCGACAGCCATGCCCACCCGTGCGGTGGCGGCCACCACATCGCTTGCGGTCGACGGCGTGCTGGCTCTGGCATTGCCGCAGGTGGCGCTGAGTTTCGACGTGAGCGGCCGGATCACAGCGGTGAACGCGACCCTGGGACAAGCCGTTAAAAAAGGAGATGTGCTGGCTGCCATCGACAATACCGCCCTGAAGAATGCGGTAGCGGATGCCCAACTGGCGCTCGACCAGCTTGAGGCCAATATCCGCTTGCAGAATGTACCCCCATCCAAGGCAGACCTGGCAGCGGCCACGGCCGCACTGAACGCTGCTTACGCCAGCTACAATGTCACCAAAGACGGCGCCAGCCAGACCAGCATCAACAATGCCCGCATGAGCGCTGACGCCGCCTGGTTGTCATACCTGTCCGCGCAATCTTCGCGCGATGCCGCCTGTGGCAGCGGGACGAATACCCAGGACTGCAAACTGGCGGAAGCTTCCTACGGCAACGCCTACGAAAGCATGCTGTCGGCGCGCGAAGCCTATCACAAACTGCTGAAGCCGGTCTCGCAAGACGCCCTGACGCAGGCCTACTCCTCGGTCGTTGCGGCGCAGACCAGGCTGGATGCGCTCAACGCCGGTGCGTCGGCTGAACAACGCAAAATCGCCGAGGTGCAGGTCGCCCAAGCCCAGGCGGCGCTGGCGCTGGCTCAGGACAATCTGAATAAAGCCAAACTGATTTCACCCTGCGACTGCATCGTGCAGGCAGTGGATGCGGCTGTCGGGGTTGGGGTTGCGGCGCACGCCACGGCCTTCGTGCTTGTCAACCTTAGCGGTATGCAGTTCAAGACAACTAACTTGGTCGAGCGCGACGTAGCAAAAATCCAGATTGGCGCGCCGGTCACGATTCGCCTCAGGTCCTACCCGGATATTTTCAACGGCAAGGTGAGCGCGCTGCTGGCGCAGTCCTCCGGCACACAGACGAATGGCGAGGCAGTTTATACGGCGTTGATTGATCTCAACCCGGCGCGGAAGGTCCTGTTGCCGGGCATGTCCGGGCAGGCTGAGATCGCGCTGCGTTAGGAGTTCGTCCGGGCAGTCTCCACACTACATCGCCATTCGCTGCAAACAAACGGCTGAGCCGAACAAGTCCCATCGCCTCACCTGGCGCGGCTCAGCAGCGCCTTCGCCAGCAGCAAGGCAGTAAAAGACAGCGCCAGCAGGATCACGGACAGGGTCGCCGCCGTCTCTATATTCACCTCGAAGCCGATATAGATTGCCAGCGGCATTGTCTGCGTCACACCCTGCAGATTGCCGGCAAACAGAATCGTCGCCCCGAACTCACCCAGCGCGCGCGCCCAGCTCATCACCAGACCGCTGACCAGGCCGGCCCATGCCAGCGGCACCGTAATATGGCGAAATATCTGGCGATTCCCGGCGCCGTCGAGCGCCGCCGCCTGCAGCAGATCGGCATCGATACTGGCAAAGGCAAGTGCGGCGGACTTGATATAAAAAGGCGATGCCACGAACGTCTGTGCCAGCACCACCGCGACCGAAGTAAAGGCCACATGCACACCCAGCACGTCGAATACCGGTCCAAGCAGCCCGCGCCGTCCGAATGCCAGCAGGAGGGCAATGCCGGCGACCGACGGCGGCAGCACGGTGGGCAGGTCGACGATGGTATCCAGGATGCGTTCCAGGCGCGAACGCGGCGACGCCAGCAGGTAAGCCACCGGTGTCCCGAAGACGACGATCAGCGCTGCGCTCAGCAGCGTCGTTCCGAAGCTGAGCGCAATGGCTTCGCGCCATTGCGCTCA
>JAKALH010000318.1 GCA_021813225.1 Chloroflexota bacterium | reverse complement strand
CTCCGCGCAGCGCGGCATCCATTCGCGCGGGATGTCCAGCGCGCGCAGCATCTCCGCCGACCAGGCGCGGTTGCGCACGTCGAACACCGCCATGCCGCTGGCATCGCTCACTTCGGTGGCGAACTCCCCGCTCAGGCGGTAGCGGATATAGTCCTTGGGCAGCAGCACATGCGCGACCTGCGCGTACACTTCCGGCTCGTTCTCGCGTACCCACAGAATCTTGGGCGCGGTGAAGCCCGGCAACACGACGTTGGCGGTAAGTTCCAGTACCCGCTGGCGGCCGCCGGCCAGTTGCGTGATTTCCTCGCATTGCGCGCCGGTGCGCTGGTCGTTC
Organism: Chloroflexota bacterium; assembly: GCA_021813225.1. GTDB lineage: Bacteria > Chloroflexota > Anaerolineae > J036 > Brachytrichaceae > CAIXPS01. The sequence continues at coordinate 3,954 of JAKALH010000318.1, read as the reverse complement.
CACAGGATGGCGGGGCGCAGCACGCGGCCGGCCGCATCCAGCAGCGTCAACCCGTGCATCTGCCCGCTCAAACCGATACCGTTGATGGAGTCGCCGCGCCGGTGCGCCTTCGCCAGCACCCCGCGAATGGCCGTCTGCGTGCCCTGCCACCAGTCGGCGGGGTCCTGCTCGCTCCACAACGGGCGCGGGGTGCTGAGGGGATATTCGACCGTGGCGCTGGCCATTGGCACGCCGCTTTCGTCGATCAACAGGGCCTTAACGCCCGAAGTTCCCAGATCGATGCCTAACAGGGCCATAGGGTGTTACCTCATGTGCAGCTTCGCGCAGGTTCACAGGCCGCCTGTGGCGGTCATATAGGCGCGCGCGCCGAAGATGGCGGTGAGCAGCAGCACGATCGCGTAGATGAGCAGTGTGGCGCGGTCGTCGCGCCCGCGCGTGAAGGCGAAGGTGGCAGGCACGGCAATGACGCATAGCGTGCCATACAGGTAGTGCACCAGCCGGACGCCGGCGCCCAGCCCCATGCTCAGCATGATCAGTCCCAGAATGGCCTGTACGATTCCCAGGATCGGGCTGAGCGCGATGGCGCCCCAGTAGCTGCCGTCGATGTTCTCCTGTTTGCGGAAATACTTGATGAAACCCCACACGCTGACGACCGTGTTGAAGAGCATGACCGTGGTCGCGATACTGGCATGGATCTGTACGATGCTCATTGAGACAAGTCCGATTTATGATTTCCGCACAGTGTAACCCGGATTGAGGTTGTGCGGCGCGGCCGCAAGGGCTACAGCGTTATCAACGGCTGACCGGCCGCCACCGCACCGGTCAGGTCGTATTCCAGCGCTCCATCGATGCGCACCGGCACCATCTGGCCGACCGGCAGGCGGCCTTCCGCAATCACCAGTCCGTCGACCTCAGGCGCATCGCGGTAGCTGCGCCCGAAGCTGAAACCCTTGTCGTAGCCTTCCACGAGCGTCTGCAGCGTCCTGCCCACCTGGCGCTGGTTGCGCGCCAGCGAGATGCTCTGCTGTTTCAGCATCAGGCGGTCCAGGCGCTCCTGCTTCACTTCCTCGGGCACCTGCCCGGGCATGGCGCCGGATGGCGTCTGCCCTTCGAAGGAATAGGTAAACGCGCCGACGCGGTCAAACTGCATCTCGCCAACGAAGTCCAGCAGCGTCTCGAATTCCCCCTCGGTTTCGCCGGGGAAGCCCACGATGAATGTCGTGCGCACGCACAGGTCGGGCATGGCCGCGCGCATTTTCGCCACAGTGCGGTGCACCCAGTCGATATTGGCCGGGCGGCGCATGCGCCGCAACGTGGCCGGGTGGCCGTGCTGCAGCGGAATATCCAGGTAATGGCAGATTTGCGGGCGCTGCACCATTGTCTCGATCAACCGATCGGTGACGGCGCCGGGGTAGGTGTACATCAGGCGCACCCAGTCGATGCCGGGCGCAGCCTGACAGATGTCGTCCAGCAGGGTTGCCAGCCCGTCCTTGATGCCGATATCGCTGCCATAGTCGGTCAGGTCCTGCGCGATGAGCACAAGCTCGCGCAGGCCGTTGGCGGTCAGTTCGCGCACTTCGTTCAGGATCAGCTCCGGCTGGCGGCTCTTCTGCGTGCCCTTGATGGTGGGGATGGTGCAGAAGGCGCAGGGGCGACGGCAGCCGTCGGCAATCTTCAGGTAAGCGCTGGCGCCCTGCACGGCGGTGCGCTGCGCGCCGCGCTCATCCTCGCCGACGGTGGCGGCATCGGGCGGCAGGTGATACAGCGGTTCCGGCCGGCTGCGCCCACGCACCGTGTCGATGAAATCGACGATGTCCATCCAGCGCCGCGTGCCGATGACGCCGTCCAGCCCCGGCACTTCCTGGGCCAGGCGCGGGCCCCACAGTTGTGACAGGCATCCGGCGGCGATAAGCTGCTGGTTGCGCTGCTTGCCTTCGGCCAGCTCGCGCAGGCTGCGAATGGATTCGTCGCGCGCCAGGCCGATGAAGCCGCACGTGTTGGCCAGCAGCACGTCGGCGCGTTCCGGCGACTTCACCTCGGTGTACCCCGAGGCGTCCAGCAGGCGCTTCATGCTCTCCGAGTCGACCGAGTTTTTTGAGCAGCCCAGCGACAACAGATAGTATTTTTTCTTCGCCATTCAGGGATTGTTTACAACCTGGCCTTTGGCGTTCCAGGTCAGCTTCACCGTGGCGTCGTGCGCGCCGGCCGGGCCCAGGCGGGTATTGTTGATGATGACATCGAAAGCGGCCCCATTGGCCGTTTCGATGCCGACTGTGTTCTGGCCGCGCCATGAGGAATTTGGGCCGATCGGCGGGATGCCTTCGAAGGCTACTGTGCCGTCGACATAAACGCGCACCCAGGCATGTTCGTGAGCGTCCAGCACCAGTTGCACGCCATCGACGGCAAACGGCCGCGCAGTCGGCGCGGCTGTGGCTGCAACCGGCTGTTTTGTCGCTGCGACTGCGGGCTGTTGGGTGCCGGTGATGACGGCAGACGGCGCCGCCAGCGTTGGCCTAGCCGCGGGAGCGGCAACGGTGGTCTGCGGCTGGTCGCCCAGAATGGACACCGTGATGGCCTGTGTGGCGGTTGGCGCGGCGGCCAGGCCGGCATTGCCCTGCAGGCCGGGCAGGATGACCAGCGCCAGCAGCGCGATGATCACCAGCAATCCGATGCCCGCGATGCCCATCAACGCATACGGGCGCCCGCTGTCGTTGATGGACATGGACGAAAAGGCGCGCGAAGGGCCGTTATCTGAAGCCAGTGTGGCCGAGAAACCGCGCAGGCTGAGCGGCGATTTGCCGGTCTGCAACGGCCTCACATCGCTGGCCTGGGTCACACTGGGCGTGCGCAGGTTGAACGAATTTGACAGGGGTTGCGCCTCGGGCCGGCGTAAAACCACCTGCCCCTGATCGTTGATTTCCATTTCGGAACCGGGGGCGCCGCCGTTGCCATTCGTCGCATCTGCCTGGCCGTCCCCATTGGCGGTGTTATTGCGCACCGTACCCGGCGGCAGTTTCACCAGTTGTGTATAGCGAGAAACCGCCTGCTGGCGCTCGGGCGGCGGCGGGATGGTTTCGGTCAACTGAGTGATGGGCACGCCGACTTCAGACTCGAAATCGCTCAGCGACTGCTCGGAGTCCAGACCCAGGTAGCGGGCATAGTTTTTCACAAATCCGCGCGCGGCCGGGCCGTCCGGCAGGCGCCCGAAATCGCCCGCTTCGATGGCTTCGATGTAGCGGCGGCGGATTTTGGTAGCGCGCTCGGCTTCCTCCATAGAGATACCGAGTCGGTCGCGCGTTTCGCGCAGCTTCTGAGCCAAGTCTGACATTTCAGTGAAATTCTAGCATGTATAACCCGCCAATCGCTCGCGGATTCGCAATATGGACGGGACTACGTACGGTTCGGATGCCGCGTTATTGCAGGGCGGGGTTCGCACCGAGACGGCGCACATCTCCCTGAAACTCTTTCAGGTACAGGTGCATGTCGAGCACATCGTCTATTGTCAGTCGCGCAGCGCCTGCAAAGCGGCGCTGTTCGCATGAGGTCAACTCGATATGAGGGTGTTGCTGTACATAAAACTGTTGCGGCATCCGCGCCTTTATCAGGCTGGCGGTACCGCAACAGTGGCAGGTCATGGAGAGTATCCAGCGGGCCGCGCGCCACTGCTCCCGCACGACCTGGATGTCGTCGCGCCGGTAGGTCTGTCCGCACAAGGGGCAGCAGCCGTCGCCGGCGAAATGCTCGATCAACTCCAGGACAGTATCATTGTCATGGGAATCCGGCTGCTGAACCATTGGGAGCGAACGGCAGCCTTTTACTGGCCTTCGGCCGGCGCGGCAGCAGCATCGATTTCCTGCTGGGCGGGTTGCTCTGCCGGCAGTGCGACGCCTTCAGGCGTAACCACCACATTGACGGTGGGAGCGACATCGGCAGACAACCTGACAGTGACGGTGT
>JAKALH010000317.1 GCA_021813225.1 Chloroflexota bacterium | reverse complement strand
TCTCGCCATCGCCGCCGCCGCGCATCCGCTCATCGCCTGCACCGATGCCGGCGTGCGGCTTGACCCACACTGGCTGGAGCGCATCACACGCCGCTTCAGCGACAGCGAGCCACCTGCCTGGGTGGGCGGCTTCTTCCTGCCCGACCCGCACAGCACCTTCGAGATCGCCATGAGCGCGACCGTCCTGCCGGCGCTGGCGGACATCGACCCGGCGAAGTTCCTGCCATCGTCGCGCTCGGTAGCCTTTTGGAAAACCGCCTGGCAGCAGGCCGGCGGTTACCCCGAATGGCTGGACTACTGCGAAGACCTCATTTTCGACTTCAACCTGCGCGCGGCGTTCGGCCAGTGCGGCTTTGCGCCGGATGCGCTGGTCTACTTCAGGCCGCGCTCGTCGCTGCGCGCGTTCTTCAAACAGTATTACCTGTACGCGCGCGGCGACGGCAAAGCCGACCTGTGGCTGAAGCGGCATCTGGCGCGCTATGCCGCGTACCTGATCGCGCTGCTGGTTGGCCTGCTGGCTGCGGCGTATCCAGCGCTGCGCATCGCAAGCGGATTGCTGCTCCTTGCGGGCGCGGCCGTCTACCTGCGCGCGCCCTGTCGCCGGCTGGTCTCCGGTTGGGTCGGCCTGCCGCCCTTCGAGAAAGCGCGCGCTGCGCTGTTCGTGCCGCTCATCCGCGTGGTGGGAGACGCAGCGAAGATGCTTGGCTACCCTGCCGGCCTGTTGTGGCGGTGGCGCCGCACGAATATGTAAACCTGACAGGTCTGGCAGACCTGTCAGGTTTGTGGCGGCGCTTCAGGAGACGCCCGGCAGCGGCTGGCGATAGACCAGACCGGTCGACGACTGCGCCACAGGCATCATGACCACATCATTGATGTTGACATGCGGCGGGCGCGTAGCGCAGAACAGCACCACATCGGCCACGTCTGCGCCGGTCAGCGGGCGCATGCCGTCGTACACCTGGTCGGCGCGCGCCTTGTCGCCGTGGAAGCGCACGATGCTGAACTCCGTCTCCACCAGCCCGGGATCCACTGAGGACACGCGCACCGGCGTGCCGTTCAAATCCAGCTTCAGTCCTTCGCTGATCGACTTCACGGCCGCCTTGGTGGCGCAGTACACCGCCCCGTTGGGATAGGTGGCGTGCCCGGCGATCGAGCCGATATTGATGATATGTCCGCGCTGGCGCGCCACCATGCCCGGCGCCACTGCGCGCGTCACGTACAGCAGACCCTTGACATTCGTGTCCACCATCTCGTCGATGTCGCTGATGTCGTACTGATGCAGCCTGGTCAGCGCGCGGCTCAGGCCGGCGTTATTCAACAGGATATCGACGGCCTGCCATTCCGCAGGCAGGCCGTCGATGGCGCGCTGCACGGCGGGCTGGTCGCGCACGTCCAGTTCGATCAGGTACGTGGGCGCCTTCAGTTCAGCGGCCAGCGCCTGCAGGCGCTTCATGCGGCGGGCGGCCAGTATCAGCTTCGCGCCGGCGGCGGCGAACGCGCGCGCGCACGCCTCGCCGATCCCGCTGCTGGCGCCGGTCACCAGGACAATCTTCCCGGTCAGGTCGTAACTCATTTCGGTATTACCTCTCTTCAGCAATCAGATTGCGATAGATGTCTTCCAGTTGCGGCACGATGGCGCGCCAGTCGTAGCCGGCCGCCACAAAATCGCAGGCCCGGCGCGCCAAGGCATCTCGCAGGGATGCGTCGTTCAACAACTGAATCACCGCGTCCGCGAAGTCCGCCGGCGTGTCGCCGATGAGCAATTCGCGTCCCGCCGTGACGTCGAAACCTTCGCAGCCCAGCGTCGTGCTCACGATTGGCCGGCGCATCGCCATGGCTTCCAGCAGTTTGAAGCGCGTCCCGCCGCCCACCCGCAGCGGCGCCACATACACAATCGCCTGCGCGATATAAGGCCGCACGTCATCCACCGCGCCGGTAATGGCGATGTTCGGATCGGCGCGCAGCGCATCCAGGCGCGGGCCGGGACGCTGCCCCACAATCAACAGCCGCACCTGCGGGAACGCCTGTTTGACCAGCGGGAACACCTCGCGGCCGAACCACATCATCGCATCCACATTGGGGCGGAAGTCCATCTTGCCGGTGAATACCAGCGCCGGGGGGTCCAGGGCGGGAGATTGGAGATGGTAGATGGGAGATTGTGGCGCGGCGTAGGCGGCCATGTCGATGCCGTTGAATATGACATGCGGATGGATGGACGCATCCAGACGCGCCAGCAGCGCGGCGTCCTGCGCCGATACGCACAGCGTCGCATCGGCTGCGCGCATGGCGCGGCGCTCGAAATCGCGCAGACGCCGCCACTGCACCAGCGAATACGCGGCGGCATGCCAGCGGCGCGGCTGGCGCGCGTCGGTCTCGAAGGCGCGCCGCTGCAACAGGTATTCGCAGTTGTGATCGTCAAAGACCACCCGCGCGCCGCTGGCGGTCAGTTGCGGCGCCGCCTCGACCGCATAGCGCGCCAGTTCGATACCCTCAACCTGAACGATGTCGAAGCGATTCGCCGCAGTCCACTCCGCGAAGCGGGCGGCAAACGCCGGCGACCACAGCCGCCACGCCATATCCGGCAATCCGGACAGCAGCAGACGCGCCAGGCGCTGGGATACGCGGCGCTCCGGCACGGCAAAAACATCGATTTGGCGGCAGGCGGCCCGCAGTTCCGGCGCGGGCGGCGCCTGCGGGTTTTCATCGAACGAGAGCAGCCAGATTTCGTGGTCGCGCGCCAGGCCGGAGAGCAGTCCCCAGTTGCGCAGCGCCGTGCCCTGCCGCGGCGGGTACGGCAACTGCGGCGTCAGGATGAGGATGCGCATGAGTCTTCATACACCTGCCAGGTCGCCTGCGCCGCGCGCGCCCACGAGAACGCCTCCGCGCGCTGCAGCCCGCGCCGGCCGTAGTCGGCGCGCACGACGTCGTTCGTCCACACGACGCGAATCAGCCGCGCCAGCGCCGCAGCATCCAGCGGGTCATGCATCAGTGCGGCGTCGCCGGCGATTTCGGGCAGCGAACCGGCATTGCTGCACACGACGGGCACGCCGCGCGCCATCGCTTCGAGGATGGGCAGGCCGAATCCTTCGGACAGCGAAGGCATGACCAGCATGCGCGCGCCGCGGTAATAGCCGTCCAGTTCCTGATCGCTCACGCGGCCCGCAAACGTGACGCGCTCGCGCACGCTGAACTCAGCGGCCGCCTGGACCGGCTGCCCCGCGCCCCAGCCGCTCTCGCCTACCACCATCAGCCGGCAGTCGGTGGGCAGTTCCTTGAGCGCCTTCAGCAGTGTGCTCAGGTTCTTGCGCGGCTCGAAGGTGCCGACGAACAGCACATAGCGCAGGCTCTCCGCGGGCGTCTCCAGCGCCGAGACCGGCTGCGTATTGGCCGCCGCCTCGTGAATCACCGTCACACGCGCGGGCGGCACGGCAGGCAGCAGGCGGGCAATCTCGCGGCGCGTGAAATCCGACACCGCGATGATGCGGTTGGCATTGGCTGCCGACCAGTTCATGCGCCGGTAGTAACGCCGGCCCTGCGCGCTCATCACCTCGGCGTGTTCCAGAAAGTACAGGTCATGGATGGTGATGACTTTCTTGAAGCGCCCGCGCGTCGAGATGAAGTCGGGACTGTGCAGCACGTCGATGTGCGAACTGTGGCGCGCCAGTTCCAGCGGTAGCGCGATGTGCTCCCAGCGGTGATGCGCGGGCGTGACCGTCCGCAGAAGGCGCACGCCGGGGGGCACCCAGGATACATCGCGGTCGCGGCGGTCCAGGATAATTGCCAGCGAGTGGACGCCGGACTTGCCGGGCGTCTGCACCAGCGCGCGCGCCAGCCGGCGCGTGTACTGGGCGATGCCGGCCTTGCGGTAATACATCAATCGGGCATCGATGGCGACGCGCAGCGCGCGGGCAGGTGTTTTATTCGCTTCCATGAGTTGCTCAGGTTTTACATCAATACAGCGCTTTCATGCTTCAACAGCCATCCTTTGGCTTCCAGACCGCCGCGGTAACCCGACAGCTTCCCGCGGGCGCTCAGCACGCGATGACAGGGTATCAGGATCATCAACGGGTTGGATGCCACGGCGCGGCCCACCGCGCGCAGCGCCGTGGGATGACCCGCGCGGCGCGCCAGTTCGGCGTACGTGGTCGTCTCGCCGTAGACGATCTTCGATATCTGCGCCCACACGCTGCGCTGGAAGGGCGTGCCCAGCGACAGGTTGAACGCCAGGTCGAACGCCGTGCGCCTGCCGCCGAAGTACTCGCGCAACTGCCGGCGCGCCTGGTTCAGCAGGGCGCA
>JAKALH010000316.1 GCA_021813225.1 Chloroflexota bacterium | reverse complement strand
TGCGTCGGCTTTCATCATGACGAACAACATCCGCGTGAGCCTGGCCGCTTTCGCCGGCGGCGCCAGCGCCGGGCTGTTGACGCTGTACATCCTGGTCACGAACGGGTTGTCCGTCGGCGGGCTGCTGGGCTTGTGTTTTCATTACGGGATTGGCTGGCGCCTGCTCAATTTCATCATCGGGCATGGCGTGATCGAACTGAGCGTCGTATTTATCGCCGGCGGGGCGGGACTACGAATGGGCTGGGCCATCGTACATCCCGGCACGCAGGCGCGCAAGGATGCCCTGATTCTGGCGACACGCGAAGCGCTTACCCTGGCCGCAGGCTCGATCCCGCTGTTGGTCGTCGCCGGAATCATTGAGGGCTTTATCTCGCCGTTGTTCAATCCGGCAGCCAGCGTCGCCGCTGCAGCCGCTTCCGGCGTATTGACATACGCCTGGCTGCTGCTGGGCGGACGCGGTAAACGCTCACACTCACAGAATCCCGCGCCCCTTGATCTCCAGATATTTATTGATCACGGAAGCTGACAACTGGCTGGAAGGGACATCCAGCGTGAGCGCCCCTTGCAACTCCATCTGCTGCAACAGCCGGCGCCGCTCATCCAGCACGCGCTGGGCTGCCAGGCGTTCAAAGGCGTTTACTTCGTCCGCAGGCACCGCGGCGGCAAGCGCCTGCAGCGATGGGTCGCTGATCGTCACTACCAGCGGCAGGTGGGGCGGGCGCAGCCCGACCACGCCGGAGGCCAGTTGTTGCATCGATAGCCCCCCGGTCAGATCGGAAAAAACCACGACCAGCGCGCGGCGGCGCTGCTTGAGTTTGAGGTAGCTGAGCGCGCGCCTGAAGTCCGGCTCTACGGGCTGAGTCTCTACGCGGTACAGCAGGTCCAGCATGCAGTAGAACTGCGAGCGCCCCGCTTTTGGCTCGATGTAGTTGGTTACGCTGTCGGCAAATGTCATCATGCCGACGCGGTCGCCCCTGCCCAGCACCACATAGCTGAACAGCAAAACGGCGTTGATCACGCAGTCCAGCCGCGTCATGTCGCCTGCCGGCGCATTCATCATGCGGCCGACGTCAAAGGCGACGAATATGGTCTGGCTGCGCTCCGACTGGTATTCCATCGTGATTGGCCTGTGGTGGCGCGCCGTGGCTTTCCAGGAGATATGGCGCAGGTCGTCATCGGGCTGATATTCGCGCAGGCGCTCAAATTCGCGCCCTTCGCCAAACCGCCGCGAGACGCGCAACCCCACATCCGCCAGGCGGTTGCGGCGCAGGAGAAGATCGTATTTGCGAACCTCCTGCACATTCGGATATACCTGTACGGCGTTCCCCAGATCATAGCCATGCTGCCGGCGCATCAGTCCCAGCGGCCCCAGCCAGCGCAGCGTGATACGCTCGAAACGATAGTCGCCCCGCCGCAGCGGTTTTGCGCTGTACTGCACCACATGCGACGCACCGGCGCGCAGCATGAACGTAAAGACCAGCGGCCCCCCAGAACCTGAAGCGAATGACGGAGTGCCGCCAGCGCTCCTGCTGTCCGATACCAGCCACTCATCCGGCGGTTCGTCGCGTAACAGCATGCGCGTGTCGCGCTGCCCGCGATGGCGAACATAGATTTTGACGAGATTCTCCGCCCCCAGGGACAGCCGCTGATCGTGTTCGCGTTCGATCGCAAATGCCGTGTGCCGGTCCATCAGGCGCCAGTCGAGGGCGGCCAGAGCAAGCGCAAACAGCGCGTAGGCCAGCGCCGCATAGGCGAATGCGGGGACCAGTTCCGCCAGCGCGAGCATCGGCGCGGCGATCAGAGTGATCAGGAGGAAACGTATGGTCGGCATACCGTGTGCTGATGATCGGGTCGCATGCCCCCTTAACGCGGGACTTCGATCTTCGACAGCAGCCGCGCGATGATCTTATCGGCGTCAAGTCCTTCGACCTCGGCTTCCGGGCGCAGAATGACGCGGTGGCGCAATACAGGCGGAGCGAGGAACTTGATATCGTCGGGGCGCACGTAATCGCGTCCCCGCAGTGCGGCATAGGTCTTTGAGGTCAACAGCAATGCGATGCCGGCGCGCGGGCTGCCGCCCAGGATCAGGTCGGGCGACTTGCGCGTGCCGTCCATGAGCCGCGCAATGTAGTCCAGGATGCCGCTCTCCACTTTGACTGCCAGGATGGCGGCTTGTGCCGCGGCGATATCCGCCGGCGTCATCACGGTTGCCAGGCCGCTGCGCTCGATATGGTGTGCGTCAAACCCGGTGTGATATCGCCTCAGGATTTCCGTCTCCTCCGCCAGCGGGGGATAGTTGATGCGTACTTTCAACAGGAAGCGATCGAGTTGCGCCTCCGGCAGCGGATAGGTGCCCTCATACTCCACGGGATTCTGCGTCGCCAGCACCATGAACGGTTCGGGCAATCGATTCAACGCTCCTTCAACGCTGACCTGGCGCTCCTCCATCGCCTCCAGCAGCGCCGATTGCGTTTTGGCCGGCGCACGATTGATTTCATCAGCCAGCAGAATCTGCGTGAAAACAGGCCCTGGCCGAAATACGAACTGGCTGGACTGCAGGTTGAACACACTGGTGCCGACGATATCCGACGGCATCAGATCCGGAGTGAACTGCACGCGCTTGAATTCGGCGCTGATCAGTCGTGCCAGCGTCTTCGCCATCAATGTCTTGGCGGTGCCAGGCACACCTTCGAGCAGGACATGCCCGCCGCTGAACAGTGCCACGACGATCTGCTCGAAAGCGCCGTCCTGCCCGACGATAACGCGCGCAGCTTCGGTCTTGATCTGTGTATAAAGGTCTGGTAAGTTCATGCTGATAACAGAATGTCAGTCGCATGGATTGAGATAGTCAGGTTACGAGGTCTTGCAGCGCCGGATCGTCGAGCACTTTCTGCCGTTCGGCCGCGTCCGTCTGAAGCTGCAGACAATCGGCCAGGGCACGGCGCGCCGATGCCATATCTTTGCGGGCACGCTGCAGCAATGCCAGGTTATAGGCATACTCGGCATTGCGCGGCGCGAGGGCGCGCGCACGGTTGAATGAGTCGAGGGCGCTGTATAGGTCGCCCACCTGCTGATAAGCCATCCCCAGTTCATTGTGCAACGCCGGATTATCCGCGTCGCTGCGCAACCGGGGGTACAGCAGGCTGATGCGCTGCGCGGGCGTCATAGATGCATCAACAGCCGGCATGGGACTGTCTGGAGATGCGTTTCCGCCGGCAACTGGCGGCTGTGCAAGGGCCTGCGCCGGCGATATTGCCGCTGCCTGTGCATCGGTAAGCGGAACCGCTGGCAATTGAGCCACCCGCAACTGGAGATCGAGGTTTTCCTTGCGCACGCGCAGGTCGAGATAGTTGGCCGTGATATAGACCGCATACAGCGGCACCACCAGCACATCCGCCGCCGAACTGAAGATCGACGCTCCGACGAGTCCGGCAATACCCAGGGGCGAAGTGTCGCCGCGGCTGGCTGCGCTCGCTGCCCCGCCGACGATGAACAACTGCACCGCCAGCACAGGTAAAGTGATAATGAAGAAGCGCATGACTTCAAAGATCAACAGCCGGCCGATCATGCGCCAGCGGTGATCGGTAACCAGCATGCTGCTGCGGCCCAGCGACGCAAAGCCAGCGGCGCCTTCGCCGACGATGACAGGCTCCGTCATGCACCATGTTGCGGTGATAAAGACTGCCAGCCCGCCGCCAACCAGGCCGATGGGCAGACAGATAGCCGCCAGACCCGCCATCAACAGAGCGCTGTAAGGTGCATTTGGCGAATTCACTGACAGCGCGGAAAACCCGACGGCACCGGCTATCAGGCCACCATACAACCCCGCCACAAGCGGTATCAGGCAGGCCATTAGCGCCACGGTTCGGATGGCGCTGGCGACCCACAGCGCCCCCCAGCGCGGCCGCGTCTCGCGATAGGAAGCGCGCCAGTCGGGCTGGCGGCCCAGCACCTGCTCGATGACGTTGAATACCAGCGCCCCTTCCATCCATGGCGTGAATATGCCGGCCAGGAGCGCCAGACCGCCCGCACATGCCGCCAGCGCGGAAGCGACTACTGAAGCCGGGCCCGGCTGGGCGCCCAACGTGTCCGAGAAGAGGGAGATATAGTTAGCCAGCGAACTCGCGCTGCTGAGCAGGTTGAGCGCCAGCACCGGCCCCAGGACGATCAGTGCGATGCCAAGCAGGCGCAGGAAATTCCGGCGATACAGATGGAAGGTTAAATCAAGCAGCTCGCCGACACTGCGAGGCCCTAAGTCAATGGCGGGTGAAGATGGCGTGGTCATTTCAGCGGGTCCAATCTCCCTTCGGGCTGCCGG